>JAEXXS010000183.1 GCA_023451915.1 Pseudomonadota bacterium
GATTATGTCAACATCGAACCGAGCGGTTCAATCCACTGGATGTGCAGAAAGTTTCTCCTATGACTGCCAAGAAGTCTGTAGATCAGGCCGATATTCGCCAGTTTCCGACGGCCAAAACCTTCACGCCGGACGAAGCTCCGGCGACGAACGATGCACCGCTGAACGAGAGAACGCAGCCCCAGGCTGTTCCCAATGCGCGTCCGCAGGAAACGCCGCATAAGGAAACCGCGAAAGGCGGCGAGAAAAAGGGTTTTGGCAAACGCGTCGTGCTGCCGTGCGTTTTGATCGTGGCTGTGGCCGCAGGCCTTTGGTATGGCTATGATTACTGGACCGTTGGCCGCTTCATGGTTTCGACTGACGACGCCTATGTGCAGGGGGATATCGCCTCCATTGCCCCGAAGGTGACGGGTTATATCGACAATATTCCGGTCGTCGCAAACCAGCACATCAAGGCTGGCGATGTGATCTTCCAGCTTGATTCCGGCGACTATCAGATCGCCCTCGACGAGGCGGAAGCCAAGCTTTCCACCCAAAAACAGACGCTGGCCCGCATCGTCGCGCAGACGACCGCAGCAGAGGCCACCCAAAAGCAGGCCGAAGCACAAAAACAGGCGGCGGTTGCCGTCCTGACCAATGCACAGTCCACCCTGACGCGCGTGCAGAAACTGCACGACACGCGTTTTGTTGCGCAGGCCGATCTCGACACGGCCCAGTCTTCGCTTGACCAAGCACGCGCCAATGTCGCCAGCGCCGATGCGCAGATTGCTTCCGCCAAGGCGAATATCGACGTTCTCAACGCGCAGTATAAAGAAACTGAGAGCAGCACGAAATCGCTAGAACTTGCTCGTGATAAAGCGGCCCGTGATTTGGCCTTCACTACATTACGCGCACCGTTCGACGGCGTGGTGGGCAACCTTTCCGGCAAGAAGGGCGACCTTGTCTCCGCCGGTCAGAAGATCGCAGCACTTGTGCCAGTCGGTCAGCTCTATATCGACGCCAATTACAAGGAAACGCAGCTCGCCCATATCAAGACCGGCGAGACGGCGCATATCTATGTCGACGCCATCGATGGTACCAAGTTTGACGGCAAGGTCGTTTCGGTAGCGCCTGCTTCGGGCGCGGTGTTCTCGCTTCTGCCGCCGGAAAACGCCACCGGCAACTTCACCAAGGTGGTGCAGCGCGTGCCGGGCCGTATCGCCATTCCGCAGGATGCGCTGGAATCCGGCAAAATCCGCGCCGGTTTGAGCGTTGTCGTGGACATCGATACGCGGACCGCCCCGGAAGACAAGGCGAACTAACCGTTCAGCGATACGACTGTCGCAAGGATAAGCACCGGCGCGGCTTTTAACGCCGCGCTGCCATCTCTTTCAGAGCGGTTCCTGCTTTACGAAATCGTCGGAACCGTTCTCGTTATTTTACGCATTGTCCAACGCAAACCGCTTCGCACTTTGCTGGAAATGCAGTCTTGTTTCGTACCGCATTATCCAACGCAAAACCGCTTCGCACTTTTGCTGGAAATGCTTTAGTCCGGAGTGCGCCGTCATGGCCGCAGACACCACAATGGGGCCCATGGCCCCGGCAGATGACCGCATTGACCCCAAAAAGGCCGTCGCCTTTCTGGCCATGGTCTTTGGCATGTTCATGGCGATCCTCGACATCCAGATCGTTTCGGCATCGCTGTCTGAAATTCAGGCGGGACTAAGCGCCAGCTCCGACGAAATTTCGTGGGTGCAGACATCCTATCTGATCGCAGAAGTCATCATGATTCCGCTGTCCGGCTTCCTCGGGCGGCTATTGTCGACGCGCGTGCTGTTTACGCTGTCGGCGGCGGGCTTCACGCTGGCCAGCATGCTCTGCGCCACCGCGACGAATATCGACCAGATGATCGTCTATCGCGCCATTCAGGGCTTTATCGGCGGCGGCATGATCCCGAGCGTCTTCGCGGCAGCCTTCACCATCTTCCCGCCGTCCAAGCGTTCCATCGTCTCGCCGATGATCGGCCTCGTGGCCACGCTTGCGCCCACCATCGGCCCGACGGTGGGCGGTTATCTCAGCCACGCCTTTTCCTGGCATTGGCTGTTTCTGGTCAATGTCGGCCCCGGCATATTGGTCACCATCGCCGCCTGGAATCTGATCGATTTCGACGAAGGCGACAGTTCACTCCTGAGCAAATTCGACTGGTGGGGCCTCGTCGGCATGGCCGCCTTCCTCGGCTCCATGGAATATGTGCTGGAAGAAGGTCCGCGTAATGACTGGTTGCAGGATGAAGCCATCCTGATCCTGTCCATCGTCATGACTGTCGGCGGCATCCTCTTCTTCTATCGCGCCTTCACGTCGGAAGAACCCATCGTCGATCTGCGCGCCTTCAAGAACGTCAATTTCGCGTTCGGCTCGTTGTTTTCCTTCGTCATGGGCGTCGGCCTTTACGGCCTCACCTATCTCTATCCGCTCTATCTCGCCCGCGTGCGGGGCTATGATGCGTTGCAGATCGGTGAAGCGCTGTTCGTCAGCGGTCTTGCCATGTTCATGACCGCGCCGGTCGCCGGTTTCCTGTCCAGCCGCATGGATCCGCGCCTGATGATGATGATCGGCTTCCTCGGCTTTGCCGCCGGAACGTGGATGGTCACCGGCCTGACCGCCGACTGGGATTTCTACGAATTGCTGCTCCCGCAGATCCTGCGCGGCTGTTCGTTGATGCTCTGCATGGTGCCGATCAACAATCTGGCGCTGGGTACGCTGCCGCCTGCCCTGTTGAAGAACGCCTCAGGCCTTTTCAACCTGACGCGTAATCTGGGCGGCGCTGTGGGCCTTGCGGTCATCAACACCATTCTGACGCGCCGCGGCGACATGCATTATGACCGGCTTGCTGAACATGTGCGCTGGGGCAATGCGGAAGCCGAGAACATGGTCGCCAACCTGACCGCGAAATACAATGCCGCCGGTCTCGACGGACCGACCATCGCCATTGCCAAATTGTCGGGCATGGTCCGGCAACAGGCGACGCTTTTGTCCTTCATCGACGTGTTCTTCATCCTGACGATGATGTTCTGCACGCTTGCCGTCTGCGCCATCCTGCTGCGCAAGCCAAAGCAGGCGGGCGGCGGCGGTGGCGGCGGACACTGACATCCAAGCTTTCAAACGAAACCCGAAAAGTTCAAAAGCCTTTCGGGTTTTTTCGTTTCCGGCTGCGAAAAACACAACCGCGCCGCGCGCAGGCAAATCCTTGTCGTAGCGGGAACAGCTTCCATTCAAAATGTGACAACGGCGAAACGTCTGTCACATTTCTTGTCATAAAAATGCCCCTTCCCCACAGGGATGAATTGCTAAGCTACTGAAAACGTGTTTCACTTTCTGCTGTTGGCAATTTGTGACAAGCAGCAAACTGTCATCCAACCGTCATGTAGGGCGGGTAACGGGTAGGCGGGCTCCGGAATTGGCCGGGGGCTTTCGTCGACCTATATTAGGGGAGTCAAACAATGCTTAGCTATACAGCGCGTCTGCTGTCGCTTTCGACCGCTATCGCCGTTGCCGGAGTTTCCATCGCCGCTGCCGAGCCGTCAGCCGAACTGATCGCTGCAGCCAAGGCAGAGGGCGAACTGACCACCATCGCACTCCCGCACGACTGGTGCGGTTATGGCGAAGTTATCAAAAGCTTCAAGGACAAATATGGCCTGAAGGTCAACGAGCTGAACCCGGACGCCGGTTCGGGCGATGAAATCGAAGCCATCAAGGCCAACAAGGACAATAAGGGCCCGCAGGCTCCGGACGTCATCGACGTCGGCTTTGCTTTCGGCACCTCGGCCAAGAAAGACGGCCTGATCCAGCCTTACAAGGTTTCGACCTGGGACGAAATTCCCGATAGCGCCAAGGATCCCGAAGGCTACTGGTACGGCGACTATTATGGCGTGCTGGCCTTCGAAGTGAACAAGGACATCATCAAGGACGCGCCGCAGGATTGGGCTGACCTTCTCAAGAGCGACTATGCCAATGCCGTTTCGCTGGCTGGCGATCCGCGCGTTTCGGCACAGGCTATCCTCGGCGTTCACGCTGCCGGTATTGCGGCTGGCGCAGAGCCGGGCGAAGCTGCCGGCAAGAAGGGTCTGGAATTCTTCAAGGACCTGAATGCAAAGGGCAACTTCGTTCCGGTTATCGGCAAGGCCGCTTCGCTGGCGCAGGGCTCGACGCCAATCGTCATCCGCTGGGACTATAACGCGCTCGCCGACCGCGACACGCTGAAGGGTAACCCGGAAGTTGAAACCATCATCCCGAAGACGGGTGTGATTGCTGGCGTCTACGTGCAGGCCATCAGCGCCTACGCACCACATCCAAACGCTGCAAAGCTGTGGATGGAGCACATCTATTCGGATGAAGGCCAGATCGGTTATCTGAAGGGCTACTGCCACCCGATCCGCTTCAACGCGATGAGCAAGGCTGGCAAGATCCCGAAGGATCTGCTCGACAAGCTGCCGGACGCAGCCTCCTATGAAAAGGCAATCTTCCCGACCCTGGAACAGATTGACGCCGCCCAGGCAACGATCACCAAGGAATGGGACAGCGTCGTCGGCGCCAACGTCAAGTAAGCGACTTCGTTCGTTTCTGACGATGGACCTGTGAAAAAGGTCTTGGACCAGCCGGGCGTTTCCGGTTGGTCCAATTCCGGTTTTCCCATTTTGTTGGCCTCTAGAGCATTTCCAGCAAAAGTGCGTAGCGGTTTTGCGTTGGATAATGCGTAAAAACAAATAGATAGAGCGGCTCTACGATTCCGTTTTAACGGGAACCGCTCTACTCGACGGATCTGTCGTGTATCTTGCCTGTTTTTGCATGCAGCGCGTGCAAAACGAACAGCCGAAGAAAGAGCGCATGAGTTCACTAGCCGATACAGCAGCCCCAGCCAGTCCGGTCGGTAGCGTTCGCAAACGCCGACTACCGCTGACCTGGCTTGGCGTGGCGCCGTTTTTCCTCTTCGCCATTCTCTTCCTGATCTGGCCGACGATGTATCTCATCATCGGCGCGTTTCAGGACCCGGCGGGCAATTTCACGCTCCAGAACATCCACGACCTGTTCCAGCCGCAAATCATGAGCGCCTACTGGATCTCGATCAAGGTCAGCCTTGCATCGGCCATTGGCGGCGCGATCATCGGTTTCTTTCTGGCCTGGGCGGTGGTGCTGGGCAATCTGCCGTCCTGGCTGCGCCCGACCGTTCTGACTTTTTCCGGCGTGGCGTCCAATTTTGCGGGCGTGCCGCTCGCCTTTGCCTTTCTGGCGACGCTTGGGCGCACCGGCTTCGTGACGATCCTGCTGCGCGAATGGTTCGGCTTCAATCTCTATTCGACCGGCTTTAACCTCCTCAGCTTCTTCGGCCTGACGCTGACCTATCTCTTCTTCCAGATCCCGCTGATGGTGCTCATCCTGACACCAGCGCTGGACGGCCTGAAAAAGGAATGGCGCGAGGCTTCCTCGATCCTCGGCGCAACAAATGCGCAATACTGGCGCATGGTGGCTTTCCCGATCCTTTGGCCAAGCCTGCTCGGCACGACGCTGCTGCTTTTCGCCAATGCATTCGGCGCAATTGCAACCGCCTATGCGCTGACCGGCTCGTCGCTCAACATCGTGCCCATCCTGCTCTATGCGCAGATCCGCGGCGATGTTCTGCATAACCAGAATCTCGGCTATGCGCTGGCGCTCGGCATGATCGTCATCACCGGCATATCCAACCTGATCTATATCTGGCTGCGTATCCGCGCCGAAAGGTGGCAGCGATGAAAGGCTCGACAGCTCAAAAGATTGGAGCCTGGATCGCCTTTTTCATTGGCGCGGTCTACTTCCTGGTGCCGCTGATCGGCACGTTCGAATTCTCTTTGCGCATGCGGCGCGGCGAATATTCCTTCGACGCCTATCGCGTCGTCTTCACCGATCCGAACTTTCAGGCAACCTTCGGCTATTCGATCCTGCTGGGCATCCTGACCATCATTTTCGGGGTGCTGCTGGTGGTGCCGACCGCCTATTGGGTGCGCCTGCGCCTGCCGCAATTGCGCCCCGTGATGGAATTCATCACGCTGATGCCGCTGGTCATTCCGGCCATCGTCATCGTGTTCGGTTATCTGCGCATTTATAACTCATCTTCCTGGCTGCCCTTCACTGCATCCACACGGGCAACCGACGTGCTGTTGATGTTCGGCTATATGACCTTGTCGCTGCCTTACATGTATCGCGCTGTCGACACCGCCATGCGGACCATCGACGTGAATACGCTGACCGAAGCCGCCCAAAGCCTTGGTGCAAGCTGGCCCACCATCATGTTCAAGGTCATCTTCCCGAATGTGATTTCGGGCGTGATGAGCGGCGCCTTCATCACCTTTGCCATCGTCATCGGCGAGTTCACGCTGGCTTCTTTGCTGAACCGTCCCGCCTTCGGACCCTATCTCCAGCTGGTGGGCGCAAACCGCGCTTACGAACCGTCTGCGCTGGCGATCATTTCCTTTGGCATTACGTGGCTGGCAATCATCATGTTGCAGCTCGTTTCGCGCCTCAATAAATTCAAGACAACCGCCGGGTAACGTTCATGGGTTTTCTCAATATCAAGAACCTGAAAAAGAGCTTCGGCGCCAATACCGTCGTCCACGATTTCAACCTCGCAGTGGAAAAGGGCGAATTCGTCTCCTTTCTCGGACCATCGGGCTGCGGCAAGACCACCGTGTTGCGGATGATCGCCGGTTTCGAAGACCCGGATATCGGCTCCATCGAGATCAACGGCACCGACGTGGTGGACCTCAAGCCGAACCAGCGCAATATCGGCATGGTGTTTCAGGCCTACGCGCTGTTTCCCAACATGACGGTTGCGCAGAACGTTTCCTTCGGCCTGCGCGTTGCGGGCAAGCCGAAGGCGGAAATCGACGCCACGGTGAAGGAAATGCTTGGCCTCATCCGCCTCGACCATCTGGCCGATCGCTATCCCTATCAGATGTCCGGCGGCCAGCAGCAGCGTGTGGCGCTTGCCCGCGCGCTTGCCACCAAGCCGCAGGTGCTGCTGCTTGATGAGCCGCTTTCGGCGCTCGATGCCAAGATCCGCATCAGCCTGCGCGAAGAAATCCGCACCATCCAGCAAAAGCTCGGCATCACGACAGTTTTCGTGACGCATGATCAGGAAGAGGCGCTGTCGATTTCCGACCGCATCGTGGTCATGCATGAAGGCCGTGCCGACCAGATCGGTTCGCCCTTCGACATTTACAACCGTCCGGCCTCGCGTTTTGTGGCGTCCTTTGTCGGCACGCTCAACATGCTGGAAGCTTCGGTCAGCGAACCGGAGAAGAACGCAATCGATCTCGACGGGCGTATGATCACCGTGCGCGACACGCTCGGCCATTATCCGAAGGGCAAGCCGGTGACGCTGGCGCTGCGCCCTGAAGCTGTCAGCCTTGAAGCGCGCAAGAGCCATGACACATCACTGGATGCGACCATCGAGGATGTGCATTTTCTTGGCTCCGTCATCCGCACGCGCGTGGCGCTGGGCAAAAACCGCCTGTCCTTCGATACGTTCAACGATCCGACGCAGCCGCCTCCACAGCGCGGCGACAAGGTAACCGTGCATTTCGCGGCCCATGACCTGCTGGTGCTGGCAGACTAGAGCATTTCCAGCAAAAGTGCGTAGCGCCTACGCGGGGAAATCAGTCCACTGGACTGATTTCTGATCCCGCTTCGATGCGTCGGATAATGCGTAAAAACAAATAGATAGAGCGGTTCCACGATTCCGTTTTAACCGGAACTGCTCTAAAATACAAAACCCCGCGCGAGCGGGGTTTTACATTCTGGCGGCTATCATAAGCTTTGGCGCTGAATGGCTTCAGGCGCGGTTAGAGCCGACCTCGATAAGACCGCCGCGTACACGCTTGATGACGGTCATGGCGAAAAGCAGGCACAGCAAGGGTTGGACCCAGAAGGCCCAGTCCGGCAATCCGCCGTCAATTGCGATCCACGCGCCAAGAACCCCGAACACTACGGCGCGGTCGCTCTTGCCCATCGGCCCGTCATAGCGGCGGCTTGCGCCCAGCGAAGCGC
>JAEXXS010000270.1 GCA_023451915.1 Pseudomonadota bacterium
GAATTGAAGGGCATGGACGTCATGAAACTGGCGGGCGGCCATCACTTCGATGAAAACTATGAGCCGATTGCCGCAGCCCTGCTCGACAAAATGCGCGCCCGCGCTGGTCTGCCGCCGCGCCCGTCAAGCTGACGGGCAACGTCTGGTAAAGGCGCTAACCCTTTATGGCGCCTGACGGATTTTGCGCGCCAAGCGCGCGCTGCACCGCGACCCGGGCCGACGCCAGATCGGGCATGACCCAGTTGGGTTCGCCGCCCAAAAACTTGTCGAGGAAAGCTATGGCATAGCCCGGCATGTCGGCGACGTTTTCCCGGTAAGACCACCAGGTCCGCAGATCATCCGCACAGGCGTCGATATCCTGCGCGACGCCGAATTCCTGCTCCTGCACCGCAGCAATCGCGCAGATGCAGTAATTGGTATAAAGGAAACCTTCCGGCCAGAAGGCGATAATGTCGTGCTGCGGTGTTCTGTCGCCCTCACTCGCCTTCGGGATCGATATTGCTCTGGCGGGCGACAGGCGGATCAGTTCACGCAGAACCAGCCCGGCAGCGAAGGTGATGAAATCCTTGCGGTCCACCTTGGCATAGCGCTTGTTCTGCTCGACCAGCTCGACCCAATTGAGAAAAGCTTCCGTTAGTTTCTGCTCGTCGATCTCATAACCAACGCCATAAACATCATGGAGAAGGCTGGCGTGTTTGCGAAACGTCGCCCTGAACCACCGCAACTGCCGCAAGCGACGCCGCAAGTCCGGCATTAATGCCATCTGGTTCTTCAAAAGCAAATCCATAGTCCACGCCTCCAATGCCGACAGACCATATGCGAAACCACCGCTGTTGTCAGCTTGTCGTCGAGCGATATTTACCTCATAATTATACATATTGACATTTAAGAAAACAAATGTTCTGTGAAGGGATGGAGACTGGCGGCGCGCAAAGACGCCTGAAGCCTCCGGTGGAGGAGGAGAAAATGGCTATCTGGCAATGGGCTTTACTGGCTTTGGCACTGTTATGGGGAGTCCAATCGCTGGGCGTCTGGTTTCAGATGCGCCATTACTCCGATGTGCTGAAAGGCGTCACATCTCGCTACTCTGACGGTTTCGTGGGTGCAGGCCATGTGCGCGGACGCTTCGGCAAAGGCGTCATTGTCATGATTGTGGTCGACCGCGACCTCAAGATCCGTCGTTTTCTCGAAATGAGCGGGCGCACCGTGTTTGCGAAATTCAAGCGGCAGGAAGCCTATGAAGGCATGCCGCTCAACGCCTTGCGGCGTGATCAGGAAGCGCTTGAGAAATCGGCTGTCAGCGCTGCCGCAAAGCAGGCAATGGACCAGATCGACCGCATCCGCGAACAATCCGACGGCACGTCTCTCGAAGGACTGAAGCTGGCGCACGCCTGAGCGCGTGCCCAACCGCGAGCTGGGTGGAAATGGTCAAGGGGTATCGCCCGCCAAGAACGGGCGTGGAGGAGGAGAAATGTCATTAACTGCAATGCTGGCGCAAAGCGCCGATACGACCTTACAATCCTTGCATGTGGCAAGCCAGATGGCCGCCAACATGGCAACGGATGCAGTGTTTCACGGCAAGCTTGCCGTCGAACACGGCAGCCATAACCTTGTGCAACTCGCACAGGCGACAGGCGCGGACAATCTGACTGTCGATCAGTTCAAGGAGCGTCTGCAACATGTCGCGCAGGAAGAACAGCTGGGCTGGCTTGCTTCTATCGGCAAGCACTTCATCGGCATCTTCCAGAAGGGCGGCGAAGTGTTTTCCGGTTTCGTGACCGGTATCATTCCGACGCTGGTGGTTCTGATGACCGCCTTCTACGCAATCACTGAACTGGTTGGCGAAAAGCGCGTGCACGGTCTGGCGCAGGGCGCGGGCCGGATCGCGCTGACCCGTTATACGGTTCTGCCGGTTCTGTCAGTGTTCTTCCTGACCAATCCGATGGCCTATACTTTCGGTTCGTTCCTTGAGGAAAAGCACAAGCCTGCCTTCTACGACGCGGCAGTGTCCTATGTGCATCCACCGCTTGGCCTCTTTCCGCATATCAATCCCGGCGAGTGTTTCGTCTGGGGCGGCGTCCTCGTGGCACTGCTTGAGTTGGAGAAGAAAGGCGCTGTCGCCAATGGCTATCACATCAATGTCGCCATCTGGTACGCCATCGTCGGCCTCGTCGTGATCCTGCTCAAAGGCATGCTCACAGAACGCATCACCGCCATCATGGCGCGCCGTCAGGGCATCGAGCTCTAAAGCGCGCGGGAGGACATCATGGCCAAGACCTATAAATCCGTTAGAATTTCCCGTGGCTCCGGCGGCTGGGGCGGACCGCTCATCATCCAGCCGACCGAGCAGCGCAGCAAGATCGTATCGGTGACCGGCGGCGGTATTCATCCGCTCGCCAGACAGATCGCCGAAATGACCGGCGGCGAAGCCGTCGACGGTTTCCGCGCTCCGCCCATTGAAAGCGAAATGGCCGTTGTCGTGGTCGATTGCGGCGGCACCGCCCGTTGCGGCGTTTATCCGCGCAAGCGCATTCCGACCGTCAATCTGACGCCCGTCGGCCAGTCCGGCCCGCTGGCGCAGTTCATCACCGAAGACATTTATGTCTCCGGCGTGAAGCCCGAAAATGTCGTTCCAGCCGATGGCTCCGAGGCTCCGGCAGC
>JAEXXS010000272.1 GCA_023451915.1 Pseudomonadota bacterium
GTCAAGGAAGTGCGCGGCGATGCCAAGCTTGAGGGCGGCAAGACGGTTGTGGAACTTTCAAAGCCGAAGGAAAACAAGATCGATCTGCGCGCAACGCAGTTTCCCACCCAGCATATGGAAGAGCTGATCGGCAAGGCGGAAGCAGGCGAGAAGTTTTATCAGACTTCGCTATTCGATGCGTCGGAAGATGCCGACCGCGTGGTCGCGACCACAGTTGTCGTCGGCAAGGGACAGAATCCAACCGACGACGAAACCAAGTTCATGGGCCCGTTTTCCAAGGATCCGGTCTGGCCCGTGACGATTGCTTATTTCGATGACAAGGAAAAGCAGGACGGGCTGCCAATCTACCGCATCAACTTCAAACTTTACCGCAATGGCATAACCCGCGACCTCACCATGGATTATGGTGACTTCGCCATGCGCGGTAAATTGGTAAAACTAGATGTATTCGACAAGGCTGATCAGAAGGCCAGCTGCAAATAGTAAATGTAAAGTGACATATATTTATATTGAGGCTACAATGCTCAGCATTGTGGCCTTTTTTATTTCTTTAACGGGTTTTTATATGAAAAAGATATTCTTTGCTTTGCTGTTATCTTTGCTTGGTGTTTCATTCGAGTAGAATTTAAGCCTTCGGGTGGTTATATGAGCAGGTAGTCCGGTTGCGAGTGTTGAAACGCTTTCACGCTGCGGACGGATTGAGGTATATTGGCCAAACGACTTGCAATTCATGGCGCGATCAGTTAACAGCGCGCCTATTCCACACACGGGATTGGGCTTTTGTCGGGAGAAATCCGGCAGGAACCTCCGGTGGCGAGCAATCGCCTCAGCCCGTGGAGGTTAAACCGGAAAAGGAAAATAACGATGGCATTGCCTGATTTCAGCATGCGCCAGCTTTTGGAAGCTGGTGTTCACTTCGGCCACCAGACCCACCGCTGGAACCCGAAGATGGCGCCTTTCATCTACGGCGCTCGTAACAACATCCACATCATGGACCTGTCCCAGACCGTTCCTCTGCTGCACAATGCGCTGAAGATCGTTTCGGACACCGTTGCTCGCGGCGGTCGCGTTCTGTTCGTCGGCACGAAGCGTCAGGCTTCGGACATCATTGCCGATGCAGCAAACCGTTCGGCTCAGTATTACGTCAACGCCCGCTGGCTCGGCGGCATGATGACCAACTGGAAGACGATCTCCAACTCGATCCAGCGTCTGCGCAAGCTCGACGAACTTCTGGCCGGCGAAGGCCAGGGCTTCACCAAGAAGGAACTTCTGAACCTTCAGCGTGAGCGTGAAAAGCTTGACCGCGCACTCGGCGGCATCAAGGATATGGGTTCGGTTCCTGACCTGATCTTCATCATCGACACCAACAAGGAAGCAATTGCTATCCAGGAAGCCAAGCGTCTTGGCATTCCGGTTGTTGCCGTGATCGATTCGAACTGCGATCCGGACCAGATCGACTACCCGATCCCGGGCAACGACGACGCCGCACGCGCTATCTCGCTTTATTGCGATCTGGTTGCACGCGCTGCTCTCGACGGTATTGCGCGCCAGCAGGGCGCAATGGGCATCGACATCGGTGCACAGGCTGAAGCTCCGGTTGAGCCAGCCCTCGAAGCTCCGGCTGAAGGCGCTTAATCAGCGTTTGATTTCATCCATCCGTCATATCTCTGATAGAGGCGGATGGATAATCTCGTTTCATTCCGGCGCGGACGCGTGAATCCGAAGCACGTTTGATGGTTTTCGGGCAAATTCACGCTTCGTCACAATAGCGCCGGTTCAAAGTTGGCACACCCATTCGGTGTGCCTTCGCTTTCGTGAAAGGCGACACAATGAGCATTTCCGCATCTCAGGTTAAAGAACTCCGCGAACTCACCGGTGCTGGCATGATGGACTGCAAGGCTGCCCTTGCAGAAACCAATGGCGACATCGAAGCCGCTGTCGATTGGCTGCGCGCCAAGGGCATTGCAAAGGCCGACAAGAAGGCTGGCCGTACGGCTGCCGAAGGTCTGGTTGGCGTTGCATCTTCCGGCAACAAGGCTGTTGTCGTTGAAGTCAACTCCGAAACCGACTTCGTTGCCCGCAACGACGCTT
Organism: Pseudomonadota bacterium; assembly: GCA_023451915.1. The sequence goes on from JAEXXS010000272.1 coordinate 2,092, forward strand.
TCCAGGATCTGGTTCGCAAGATCGCAAAGGCTGCTCTGGCTACCGACGGTTCCACCGAAGCTGTGGCCAACGCCAATGTTGACGGCAAGTCCGTTACCGAAACCGCCAAGGACGCAGTCGCAACCATCGGCGAAAACATCAGCTTCCGCCGCTCGGCCGCTCTCAGCGTTCCGCAGGGTACGGTTGCAACCTATATCCACAACGGCGTTGCGGATGGTCTCGGCAAGCTTGGCGTTCTGGTTGCTATCGAAACCGCTGGCGATGCAGAAGCTGCAAATGCATTCGGCCGTCAGGTGGCCATGCACGTTGCCGCTATCAACCCGCTCGCGCTGACCGCTGAAGACGTTGATCCGGCTGCCGCTGAACGCGAAAAGTCGATCTTCATCGAGCAGGCTCGTGAATCCGGCAAGCCTGACAACATCATCGAAAAGATGATCGAAGGCCGTATGCGCAAGTTCTACGAAGAAGTCGTTCTTCTTTCGCAGGCTTTCGTCATCAATCCGGACCTGACGGTTGCAGCTGCCCTCAAGGAAGCTGAAAAGACCATCGGCGCTCCGGCCAAGATCGTCGGCTTTGCCCGCATCGCTCTCGGCGAAGGCATCGAAAAGGAAGAAAGCGATTTCGCTGCTGAAGTCGCTGCCGCAGCCAAGGGCTGAGGTGCTGAAAGCCAGTTTGCGCTTTCAGACCAGGCTTTAGCCTGAAAAGGCTTTTGATTATGAAGGGCATCGCGTGACAACGCGATGCCCTTCGTGTATCGGAACGCAGCACAATCACTTTATTACGATCAGTGGAGAGCATTCCATGTCCGGCAAGCCCGCCTATAAGCGCGTCCTTTTGAAAGCCTCGGGTGAGGCATTGATGGGCAGTCAGGGTTTCGGCATTGATGTCTCCGTTGCAGACCGGATCGCCAACGATATCAAGCAGGCGCGCCTGCTGGGTGTCGAAGTCGGCGTGGTGATCGGCGGCGGTAATATTTTTCGCGGTGTGGCGGTTGCCTCCAAGGGCGGCGACCGCGTGACCGGCGACCATATGGGCATGTTGGCGACGGTGATCAACTCGCTGGCGCTGCGCACCTCGCTGCACAAGATCGGCGTCGATGCTGTTGTTCTCTCCGCCATAGCAATGCCGGAAATCTGCGAGAGCTTCTCGCAGCGTCAGGCAACAGCCTATATGGACGAGGGCAAAGTGGTGATTTTCGCAGGCGGCACGGGCAATCCGTTCTTCACGACCGATTCAGCGGCAGCATTGCGTGCGGCGGAAATCGGCGCGGATGCGCTGTTGAAGGGCACGCAGGTGGATGGCATCTATTCGGCTGATCCGAAAAAAGACCCGACCGCGACGCGTTTCGACACGCTCACCCACAAGGAAGTTCTCGATCGCGGCCTGGCTGTCATGGATACGGCAGCCGTTGCCCTTGCGCGCGAGAACAACATTCCGATAATAGTCTATTCCATCCATGAAAACGGCGGCTTGGCCGAAATTCTGCAAGGCAAGGGACGTTGCACGATCGTTTCCGATAATTGATCGACACTGATCGTTCACATGTCTTGCTGCGTATCGAAGGAGAATATGCATGAGTGATGCTTTTGACATCAACGACCTGAAACGCCGCATGGAAGGCGCAGTCAATTCTTTGAAGCATGATCTGAACGGTCTTCGCACCGGTCGCGCTTCCGCCAGCCTGCTCGAGCCGATCACCATCGAAGCCTATGGCGCGACGATGCCGATCAATCAGGTTGCCAATATCACGGTTCCAGAATCGCGCATGCTGTCGGTTTCCGTCTGGGACAAGAGCATGGTTGGCGCTGTCGAGCGTGCTATCCGTGATTCCGGTCTGGGGCTGAACCCGATCACCGACGGCATGACACTGCGCATTCCGCTGCCGGAGCTGAACGAACAGCGCCGCAAGGAACTGGTCAAGATCGCGCATCAATATGCCGAGCAGGGCCGTATTGCCGCTCGCCATGTGCGTCGCGACGGTATGGACACGCTGAAAAAGCTGGAGAAGGACGGTGACATCAGTCAGGATGACAGCCGCGTTCTCTCCGAAAAGGTGCAGAAGCTGACCGACG
>JAEXXS010000312.1 GCA_023451915.1 Pseudomonadota bacterium
ATCTGCGTGCGGAACACGGTTTGCGATGCGAGGATCGACTCCAGCGCCTCAAGCGCCAGCGCTGCGTGCCCATAGAGCGGCATGGCGACGACGATCAAATCCTTCGATCTATCGTACATTCGCGACCTCTTTCAGTACCTCTTGGGCGGGACTGGTTTCGACATGTTTGACGAGGCGGAAATTGAACACCTTCAACCAGGAGAAATCGACGGAGTCTCCGGCGGCCCGGCTCAACACAACCAGATCCATGGTACGGTCGATTGGCTCTTCGAGCATGAAGTTGATATCGATCGGGCGATTGGGCGCGACTTCCGACCAGCCGCTGAACAGAACCTGCGAACGCCGCCTATCCATCGAAGCCAGTGCGCCGATTTCTTCCTGCGCATTGGATGCCAGATTGACGAGCAGTAGACCGACCGCACAAGGCTGGCCTTCCGGATGGTCGATCACAGCCCGGGCGGAAATCCGCACGGTGCCCGGCGCAACCACGCGGCGGATGGCGGCGGCGGTAATCCCCTCTTCCAGCGGATGGCAACCGATGGCGTCTTCATGCTCCAGAAAACGAACCGTCGGGAAATCCGGTGTAAGCGGCGTTACCGACACATTGGTGACATTGCGCAACAGCTCGATCGGCAGACGATAATCGTCAACCTTGCGGCCGTTGATCATCGAGGTCGGCACAATGGCATTCGGCAGCGATGCCGGACGCACGCCCGGCAGGCCGGTGAAGATTCTCAGCGCCAGCGGGCGCATATCGAGATCGGCATGGGGAATGCGGGCGCGGGCGGCGTAGCGCTCATTGGCGATCACATTGCCCAGTGACAATTCCGGCGGAACGCCGCCCGTCGCTGCAATGCGCAGCCGCAAGGTGCGATGGCTGCCATCACAGGCCTTCGGGAGCGAGAAGAAATTCCACTCCGAATGCAGCGTGCCATAAGGCACCAGCCATTCGGCAATGCCCTCGCCGTTTTCGAGATAATCCAGCGTAACGATCAGCTGACCATTACGGTTGGCGGGCAAATCGCGGAAATGCAGCGCAAAGCCCGACACGGCATAGCTTGAAACCGGAAAAAGCTGCTCGATTTCAGATTCGCGCAGCAGGCGCGCAAAGCCTTCATCCTTCGGGTCCACCAAGGGCGCGTGGCTGAAGATTTCCGTGGAGGAATCCCAGTTGCGCGCATGAAAGGCGTCTTCGATGGCGCGATAATTTTCAAACATCGTTTCGCGTTCGCGGCGCAGCATGGCAAGCTCCGCATGCACCTTGCTGACATGCCCGACAAGGCGGTCCAGACTGCTTTCCAGTAGCTGGGTCACCAGCATGGGCACGGTTTCCGGCCCTGCCTCATCGACTCGCACCACCGGCACTTCCGGTATGGTGCGCATGCGATAAAGCTGCTGCAGGATCGTGTTCAGTTCGTGTGCGCCTTCATCGGAAGCAGCAACCGCAATGAGCGGAAATGTATTCGCCAAACGCAGACGCTTGCCGTCGCCTTCGACGAAAACAGTCACGTCGCCCAGAGAAGTAGCTTCCAGCGCTTCACGATCACGCATCGAAGCAATGGCATAGCGGCGGTTCTTCCGCCCCGAGATCGCAGGAAGTGGTGTGCTCAACATAATCGTCCATTGTCTGATGGCCAATTGGGAGGTTCGGCCTACAAGTACAATGAGAAAATACAGACCATGTATTGTCAACAGGGATATAGCGTCAACTATATGATAATATTACGAATAATTCAAAATGGTTTAATTCAAAATTTGAAACAATATGCAGATATATTCACTATACCTCGTAAACCCGCAGAATTGCGGGCTATTATATTATAATTCAGGCACTTGAATGCCCAATTGTCGCCACATACTGCTTATCGGCCATTCAATACTGCATCGATCAACGTTTTTTGCTGACGTAAACATTCCGACAACCGAAAGCGATTTTCGATGGTTCGGCGCGCCGCCGCGCGCATTTGCAGGCAGGCATCAGGGTCGGCAAGAACGTCCAGCACCGTTTGGGCCAGCACATCCGTGTCATAAAATGGAACAAGCAGCCCATTCTGACCCGCACGGATCACCTCGCGCACCGGCGGCGTGTCGGAGCCGATGATCAGCGCGCCGCACGCCATTGCCTCGATCACCGACCAGGACAGCACGAACGGATAGGTGAGATAAATGTGCGCCGTCGATATCTGATAAAGCTTGCGCAAATCCGCATGGGGAATGGAGCCCAGAAACACCACCCTGTCGGGCGGCAGCTCATGATCGCGCAAAAGATGCTCACGCCAGGACCCGCCGCCGGGCGGCGGCGTACCATAGCTAACGCCGTCTCCGCCGACGAAGACGAAAATCGCATCCTTGTTCTGACGAATGACTTTCGCCGCGGCTTCCAGCGCTTGCGGGAAGCCGCGATAGGGTTCGAGATCGCGCGCCACAAAAGTGATCACGCGCGATTCTCCGGCTTTCAAAACACGACCGTCAGGCAACTGCAACGATGCGTGGCGATCGGGATAGAAAACCTTCGTGTCGACGCCCTCATGCACGACAGCGATGCGGTTCTGCGCCGCCTTCGGATAAAGGCTCTTCTGCCAGTGGGTAGGGCTGAAACCGCCATCCATGCTTTCGAGCGTCACAAGCTGCGCCATATTTCTAAGCCGCAGCCTTTTACGCATCTCAACATCAGGCTTGTCATCGGGCGCAAAGTCGACATCCGCACCCTGCGCCCGATAGAAAAATTCGCAATAGCCAAGCGCCGGCGTCGAGGGCAGCACGTCCTTGACGAACATCATGCTGCCCCAGCCGATATGACCGATGACTATGTCCGGCGGTTGCCCGTGTCGCGCCATCGATTCAAGCGTTTCGGCGACACGGTAACCGATCCGGGTATGATGATCCGGAACCTCGAGATATCTGGCCATCGCACCATCAGTGCGAGGACCAGATTCAACTCTGTGGCGAATAACGCGGACCGCAGGGAGGCGACGGTCCACAGTCTCGCAAATCAGGCTTACATCATGTCCGCTCTCGGCCAGATGCCTGGCCAGAGCAACGAACTGACCAAATCCACGTCTGTGCACAAAAGCTATATGCATGTCACAAAACGTGTAGGTTTTTTGGTCGATATTCGTCGATCAACATCAAATGCCATACCGTGCGGCGTTGCCCCACAGCAATTC
>JAEXXS010000349.1 GCA_023451915.1 Pseudomonadota bacterium
TTTGAAAGCCCAAGCGGCGGCAAGCTTATCGTCGATGGCAAGTCGATCAACGATGTTCCATCCTACAAGCGCAATATGGGCGTCGTGTTCCAGAACTATGCGCTGTTTCCGCATATGAGCGTTGGCGAGAATATCGCATTCCCATTGCAGATGCGCGGACTTGGTAAGGCGGAGATTTCCGACAAGGTCGCAAAAGTGCTGGATATGGTGCAGCTTTCGACTATGCGCGAACGCAAGCCGTCGCAGCTTTCCGGCGGGCAGCAACAGCGCGTGGCTCTGGCGCGCGCGCTGGTTTTCGAACCGGGCGTGGTGCTGATGGATGAGCCGCTCGGCGCGCTCGACAAGCAATTGCGCGAACAGATGCAGCTCGATATCCGCGCGCTCCACAACCGGCTCGGTCTCACCATCGTTTTCGTGACGCATGACCAGAGCGAGGCTCTGACCATGTCGGACCGTATAGCCGTGTTCAACAAGGGCCAGATCGAACAGATCGGGTCGCCGCGCGAAATTTATGACGAGCCCAAAACCCGTTTCGTGGCCGAATTCATCGGCGAAACCAATCTTGCTGAAGGCAAGGTGGAACGGGTCGATGGAACGAAAACGCTGATCCGCCTCAACAATGGCGCGGAGCTGAATGCCTCGTCATCCGGGGCGCTGACGCTGGGACAGAACGTGTTGCTCTCCATCCGCCCGGAGCGGATTGAACTGGGCGGCGAGGGCAAGGCTGACAATAATCTCACGACCCGCGTGACCGACAGTGTCTATCAGGGCGATCATCTGCGCATTCAGCTGGATGAGAAGGCGCATCATTTCATTGTCCGCCTCGACCGCAAGGCGCGCGAATGGCAGCCGGGCGTCGATGTGGTGGCCCATTTCAATGCCGCCGATTGCTGGACGATTGTCGCATGAGAGTTCTCTCCGCCAAGAGCACACGTTCCGTTCTGCTCATCGCGCCGCTTTTGATCTTCATTGCGCTGTTTTTCCTATGGCCGCTTGGCGTGATGATGAAACAGGCAATCTCCGACACGGCGGTGCTGCGCGTTCTGCCGCAAACGGCGGAGGCGGTGGGCGCATGGGACGGTCAATCCGGCCCGACACCGCAGATGAAGCAGGCGCTGGTCGCCGATCTCAAGACATCCACCGACCAGCAGGCGGTTGGCGATATGGTGCGGCGGCTGAACAGCGCACAATCGGGTTTTCGCACGCTGATGAGCAAGACGCTCACGGCCATTGAAAAGGGCGATCCGGCGCTTGATCTGGAGGCGGTCGATAAACGCTGGAGCCAGCCGCAATATTGGCGCGCAATCGCCAATGCACTCTCCCCCACCACGGATCGCAATTTGCTGGCGGCGGTGGATATGGAACGCGACAGTTCCGGCGAGATTGTCTCCATGTCGCCGGGCGCATCGGCCAATCGTGCCATCATGCTGCGCACTTTCTGGATCGCCGCGCTGGTCACGCTGGCCTGCGCCGCCATTGGCTACCCCTATGCGGTGCTGCTGGCGTCTGCCACGGGCTGGGTGAAAAGCGCTTTGTTTGCAGCCGTGCTGCTGCCGCTCTGGACGTCGCTTCTGGTGCGCACGGCGGCGTGGTTCATCCTGTTGCAGGACAAGGGGCTGATCAACGACACGCTGATCTGGCTCGGCCTGACCAATGGCCCGTTGCCGCTGATCTTCAACCGGATGGGCGTGATCATCGCCATGACTCATGTGCTTTTGCCGTTCATGGTTCTGCCGATCTACAGCGTGCTGGTGTCGATCCCGAATAATCTCATGCCCGCTGCCGCTTCACTGGGCGCGCCGCCATGGCGTGCGTTCCTGCGGGTTCTGCTGCCGCTCAGCATGCGCGGCATCCTGTCCGGCGTGTTGCTCGTCTTCATGAGCGCGATTGGTTATTACATCACCCCGGCGCTGATCGGCGGTCCTAGCGACCAGATGATCAGCTCGATCATCGCCTATTATGCCACCGGCTCGGCCAATTGGGGCATGGCTGGCGCGCTGGGTATGGTGCTGCTGGTCGTCTGCCTGCTGCTTTATGCAGTCTATGGTCGCCTGACCAACGAAAAGCAGGGGAGGGCATGAGTATGGGCCGTTCCGTCAAGGTCGTATTCGGCGTGGCTGCCGTCATTTTTCTGGTCGCGCCGTTATTCGCCATCCTGCCGCTGGCCTTCACCTCAAGCGTGTTTCTCACCTATCCGGTGCCAAGCTGGTCGATGCGCTGGTTCGAGGAGCTGGCAACGGCTGATGCCTGGCGGCGCGCCATCATCAACAGCCTGATCATCGGCACGGGCACGATGGTGCTGGCGACGGTGCTTGGCACCATGGCAGCCCTTGGCCTGCGCAATCGGGCGCTGTTCCTGTCCGGTTCCATCCGCACGCTGTTTCTGCTGCCGATGGTGGTGCCTGCTGTGGTGATGGGTGTCGGCATGCAATTGCTCTTCGTGCGGCTTGGCATCGCCAATTCCTATTTCGGGGTCATCGTCGCGCATACGGTGGTGTCGATCCCTTTTGTGATGGTGAGCGTCACCGGCGCACTGGCGGGCATTGACCGGCGGGTGGAGCTTGCAGCGGAAAGCCTCGGCGCATCGCCGCCGACGGTGTTTCGCCGGGTGACCTTGCCGCTTGCCATGCCGGGCGTGGTTTCGGGCGCGGTGCTGGCCTTCGCCACGTCGCTGGACGAGGTGGTGCTGACTTTGTTCGTCGCGGGACCAAACCAGCGAACGCTGGCGCGACAGATGTTTTCCACCATCCGCGAAAATATCAGCCCGGCGATTGCCGCCGCGGCCTTCCTGTTTATCGCGGGAACGCTGATCCTCGGTCTGGTTGCCGTGCTTTTGAAACGCAAAACGCCACGCATGGCTTGAAGGACGACAGCAGAACGTAGCGGATAAGATTGTGGAATTGTGGAACAATTAACGGTGTAATAGGTTTGGAACCTATGCACCTCTCCACGGACCATTCAGAGAGCACCTCGCTTGCGGCATTATCGCGGCTTCATTCCGGATATGCGCTTTTCTTCGATATCGACGGCACCCTGCTGGATCTCGCGCCGACACCGGACACCGTGGTGGTCGATCCTGCGCTGGTGACCGCTCTGGAAAAATTGCGCCAGCGCCTGTCCGGTGCAGTGGCGCTGATGACGGGGCGTCCGCTGGACTTCGTGGCAAAGCGTTTCCTTTCCTATTCAGGTGCTATTGCGGCCTTGCATGGCACCGAGTTCCGGCTGCCATCGGGGCAGGTCGAAAAGCTGGAGCCGGGCGAGGAATTTGCGCGCGCCAAGGATTTCATCCGTGACACGCAATCAGGCATCGCCGGTTTGCTGGTGGAGGATAAAGGCAACGCAATCGCGGTTCACTTCAGGCTTGCGCCCGAGAAGGAAGACCTCGCGCGTGAATTGATCGATGCGGCGGAGAAACTGGCCGGTCCTGACTGGCGGGTGCAGGCTGGGAAATTCGTTTTCGAACTCCGTTCGCGCCATGGCGACAAGGGGGCCGCCTTGCGTCGCCTGATGGAGAGCGAAGCCTTTGCCGGACGGCTTCCGGTCGCGTTCGGCGATGATCTTACCGATATTCCCATGCTGCAAGCGGCGATGGATCTGGGCGGAATGGGCATTGCCGTGGGCGATGCGATCAGCGACCTCTCTACGGACGCGGTAGCCTCGCCGGAAGCGTTGCGGGCATGGGTGATCAAAATGGCGGGGGCGCAATAGAGCATTTCCAGCAAAAGTGCGTGGCGGTTTTGCGTAGGATAATGCTTAAAAACAAATAGTTAGAGCGCCGGTCTGATGAAATCAGATCGAAACGCGCTCTAATACAATGAAAGGAGAAGCGAGTGGGACGCCTTGTCGTGGTTTCCAACCGCGTTCCCCTGCCGGATAAGCAGGGTAAAGCCCCCGCAGGGGGATTGGCCGTCGCCTTGCAGGCGGCTTTGAATGTGAGAGGGGGTGTCTGGTTCGGCTGGTCCGGTGAGACACTGTCCGGCAAGCAGACACATCAACTGGAGACGAAGCAGGTCGGGCCGATCAGCTATGCGCTGCTAAGCCTGCAAAAGAAAGATATCGACGAATATTACGCCGGCTTTGCCAATCGCATGCTGTGGCCGCTCTGTCATTATCGGCTGGACCTCATTGATTATACCCGCAAGGACATGGCGGGTTATTTCCGGGTCAACCGGCTGTTCGCGCAGCAATTACTGCCGCTGCTCGAACCCGACGACACGATCTGGGTGCATGATTATCACCTGATTCCGCTCGCCGAGGAGTTGCGGCGTTGCGGGGTGGAAAACCGCATCGGCTTTTTCATGCATATCCCGTGGCCCCCAGCCGATCTGCTTTTGACGCTACCCGTGCATGAGGCGATCATCCGCGGTTTGACCTATTACGATCTCGTCGGTTTCCAGACGGAAAACGATGTCGAGAATTTCATCGGCGGTTTGCGACGGGAAAAGATCGGCAAGCCGATCGAACCTCGCCGGTTCGAGGCTTTCGGGCGCAGCTTCAGCGTGGATAGTTTTGGCATTGGCATCGAAACCGAAGCCTTTGCCGACATTGCGATGAAAACGCAGAACAGCAGTTCCGTAAGGCGCATGCGCGACAGCATGAGCGGGCGCGATCTGATCATCGGCGTCGACCGGCTGGATTATTCCAAGGGGATCACCAACCGGCTTGAGGCGTTCGAACATTTCCTGAAAATCGATCCGGCCAATCGCGGCCATGTCACCTTTTTGCAGGTGACGCCGAAGTCCCGTACTGAAGTGCCTGAATATAAGGAGATGCAGCGGGAAGTGGCGGAAATGGCCGGGCGTATCAACGGCGCGAATGCCACTTTCGACTGGACACCCATCCGCTATATCAACCGCTCTCTCAATCGCGATGTTCTGGCCGGGCTTTATCGTCTGGCGAAAGTGGGGCTGGTCACGCCGCTGCGCGATGGGATGAACCTTGTGGCGAAGGAATATGTCGCGGCGCAAGATCCGGATGATCCCGGCGTGCTTGTGCTTTCGCGCTTTGCAGGGGCCGCGCAGGAACTGAACGGTGCGGTGCTGGTCAATCCCTATGACACGGAAGCGGTCGCCTATGCGATAGCGCGTGCGCTCTCCATGCCGCTGGAGGAGCGGCAGGAGCGCTTTAACGGCATGATGGATTTTCTGAAGGAGCATGACGTCACACGATGGTGCGACGATTTTCTGGCACGGCTCGCCCCGGAAAAATAGGCAAAAGCTTGCACCCGAAAGAGGTGCAAGCCGTTCTTGAATTTTAGGCCACAGCCTTGCCGTAAGTGCGCACAACATTGCGGACGGCTTCCACCATTAGAGCATGCGGCGTTGCTTCGACCTTGCCCGAGGCGACAGCCGGATAAAGCGTGCCGAGATACTGGCTGATCAGCGTTTCGGGTATCTTGCGACATTCAAGGCGCTTCAAAAGCGCATCGACGGCAGCGGTCGCGACCGGATGCGGCCAGTAATAGCGGATGCGGTCGCTATAGGAAAAATGACGTTGCAGACGCAGTTCTTCGGCATCGCCGTGGTAATATTTATCCCAGTTCTTGGGCTCGGCCAGAAGCAGTGCTTCCATCTTGCCGCGCAGGGT
>JAEXXS010000353.1 GCA_023451915.1 Pseudomonadota bacterium
GCTGTCAACAATCTCAGCCTGACATTGAACAAGGGCGAGTGCCTGTCGATTGTGGGGGAGTCCGGCTGTGGTAAATCCACCCTCGCGCTTTCAATCGTCGGATTGCAAAAGCCGACGAGCGGTGAGATTTACTTTGAAGGCCGTCCGATCACCGGCAAGAACGAGCCATCTCGGCTTGAGCGCTCGCAAATGGCGCAAATGGTGTTTCAGGACCCGTTTGCCTCGCTCAATCCGCGCCAGACGGTCTATACGTCACTTGCTGCACCTTTGCGGCTGCATGGAGTGGCATCGCGCAGCGAAGTGGATGGGCGGGTCGAAGAGATTTTGCGGCTTGTTGGTCTGAAACCTGAGCATGCGAAACGTTTCCCGCATGAGTTTTCCGGCGGGCAGCGCCAGCGCATCGGTATTGCGCGGGCGCTTTTGCTCAATCCGAAGGTTATTGTCCTCGATGAGCCTGTTTCGGCGCTCGATGTCTCCATTCGCGCGCAGATCATCAATCTGCTGCTGGAATTGAAGGAAAGGCTAGGCCTGTCCTATATCATGATCAGTCATGATCTGAGTGTTGTGGAACATATGAGCGACCGCGTGGCGGTCATGTATTTCGGTCAGATTGTCGAAAGCGGGCCATGGGACCGGATTTTCGCCAACCCGACCCATCCTTACACAAGACGGCTGATCTCGGCCATTCCAGATCCGATGACCGAACTGGCGGGTGGACGGCTGCTCGACGACAGTCCAGCGCCGCTCGCGCCGGAAGGTTATGCTTTCTACCCGCAGGGTTTTGGTGGGCATGATGTGCACCAGATACCGCCGCCCACGCAGTTCATCGATATTGGCGGCGGGCAGCGCATTCGCGTTATTGAAAGAGCATGAGAGGACAAATTGATATAATGACTGTCGTAAATTTGCCGGAATGACCGAGCTAAGAGTATACATTCTTTACGGTTGAAGGTTAAAATATTGCGCGTCTTACTTGTTGAAGATGATATTATTTTAGGACGTTCTCTTTCCCAGGTGCTTGAGAAGCACGCTTATGGCGTTGATTGGATGCAGGATGGCGAGGCTGCTGTCGAGGCGCTCGCGACACTCTCCTATAGTATCGTGGTGCTGGACGTTAATCTGCCAAAACTAAGCGGGATCGAGGTGTTGCGCCGCGCCCGGCAATCAGGCAACAGCATACCGATCCTGCTGCTGACGGCGCGGGATCTGCCGCAGCAGAGGGTGGAGGGACTGGATAGCGGCGCCGATGATTATCTTACCAAACCTTTCGATCTGGAAGAATTGCTGGCGCGCCTGCGTGCTGTGTTGCGGCGGCATGAGGGGCGTGCCGATAGTATCTTGAGAAGTGGTCCGATAGAGGTCGATCCCGCGGCCATGATCGTTCGCGGAAGCGATGGTCCAATCCCCGTAACGGCGAAAGAATTTCAACTTTTGAAGCTGTTGATGGAACGCGCTGGCAAATATGTTACAAAGCGCGATATCGAATATGCACTGTACAGCCCCGAAAGCGCCATTGAAAGCAACACCACCGAGGTGATTATCTACAATCTGCGCAAGAAGCTGGGGGCGGATTTCATCACCTCCATGCGCGGGGTGGGCTATATGGTCGAACGATGAAACAGCCCACACTGACCTGGAGCCTTTTCATTCGTGTTGCTCCAACCATTCTTATCGCGCTGGTTATTATCGGCGTTTTCGCATTTCAAAGCGCGATGCGCGAAATCAGTCATATCTATGATGCCCAGCTGATCAACGACGCCAATGTGCTATGGAATTTGCTGCAAAAGCCCCTTGAAAAACACAGTTTTAGTGAAGCGCGTCAGTTCAAGGATCTCGACTTTGCCATGGGCAACCAGCTGGCATTGAATGAAGACGTTGACGATTATGCTGACGCTCATATGTTCCGCGTCTGGAAAGACGGCGCGGTGGCTGTCTATTCGACAACTGCCTTTCGTCCCGACCAGCCCATTTCGCGAAATGGGCTGTCCGATGTGATCTATGATGGGGAAAGCTGGCGAACCTATACGCTTCAGATACCGGGCGACCGGTTCGCCGTGGAAGTCGGTGAGAAAACCGAAATGCGCAATACGCTCGTTTCCAACATTCTGCTCAATCTGGTCATTCCGCTGCTTATCCTTATTCCTCTGATCGGACTGCTGCTGTGGTTCGGGATAGGGCGGGGTCTGCGCACAATTCACGGGCTTATCAATCATATACGCAGCCGTTCGTCGGACGATCTTTCGTGTATTCCAACGGATGGTCTGCCGCGAGACCTCGCACCGCTTGGGCGCTCCGTCAATCAGCTGATGAGCAAACTCGACCGTTCGTTGACTGCGGAACGACGTTTCGCGGATCATGCCGCACATCAGCTGCGCACACCCCATGCAGGTTTGAAACTCCTGCTGCAAATGTTGCAGCAATCGGATAGCGAAGCTGAGCGTAAGGCGATTGTTGGAAGTCTTGTGCAAAGCAATGAGAAGGCGTTGCGGTTGATTGAGCAGCTTTTGCAGGCTGGTCGTGTCAGTCATCAACAAGTCCAGTTCAGCCGGTTCAATCTCTATGATATGGCGGCGTCCGTATTGGCCGAACTCGCTCCGGTCATACGACAGAAACGGCTGGATATCACTTTGGACGGTGTCGAAGGCGCATGGGTCGATACCGACGAACCTTTGTTGCGCTTGCTAGTTGAAAATCTCATCGAGAATGCCATCAAATACACGCCGGAAGAAGGCGCTATTCATGTTTCGCTTCACGATATGAGCGACACGGAATGGCTGCTGACGGTCTGCGATTCAGGGCCGGGTATTCCTTCTGAGCAACGCGAGGCAGTCTTCCAGCGGTTCTATCGTGTCGGCTCGCCGCAGGAGGATGGAACGGGGCTGGGTCTTGCCATTGTCGCAGATGTCGCCACACGACTCTCGGTAAAAGTCTCGCTGGATGTGCCAGAAAATGGCAAGGGTTTGCGCGCCAATGTGGGTGTTCGCAAGGCCGGAGCGGTATCGCTGCGCCGCTAATATTACCGAAAAAAGACAAAAACGCTAATAAAACCGTCTCGATTTCAGTTTCGCTTCATTTTCCCATCAGCATCGCCTCAGTTACGGCTGCTAGAAGCTCGGCCAATGAGCAGAGGCTGATTTGATGCAAATATATTGTGACTTTGACGGAACGATCTCGGTGCAGGACACAACTGATTATGTTTTGTCACGGCTTGCCGATCCAATATGGGAAGACATTGAGGCGCAATGGGTCGCGGGTGAGATTGACGCCCGTGCCTGCATGCGCCAACAAATTGCTTTACTCCAAGCGCGCCGCGACGAACTCGATAAGGTGCTGGACGAAATCGAAATCGATCCCGGTTTTATTTCTTTCGTTGCCTTCTGCCGCTCGGAAGGGCTGCCGGTCACTGTTGTCAGCGATGGCGTGGATTATTTTATCATGCGCGTTCTCGCACGGTTTGGCCTCGACACCCTGCCGGTGGTCGCCAATCGCCTGCTCATGACAGAAAATGCCGGGCACGTCACTTACGCGCTCGTTTCGCCTTACGCCGACAATGGATGTCGGGCAGCATCAGGCGTCTGCAAATGCAGAGTTCTCGATGTTGCCGTCCCTCGCGTCTATGTTGGCGATGGCCGATCGGACTTCTGCGTGTCCGATCGGCCAGAAATCATCTTCGCCAAGAAAGCGCTGGCCGAACATTGCTATAGCCGGAATACCCCTTTTACAGCCTATGGCGATTTCCACGATGTGACGCGAAACCTGCTGGCCCTGCTGCCTGCATTGCGAAACGAGGCGCGTTCCAAGGCCTGCGTCGCTGCATGAATATTCTGTTCCGCTGAACGCCCAAGACGTTCAATTTCCTGAAATTGCGTCTGCTGGTCAATTGCACCTGCAGGCCGTTCCCAGAAAGCATATCCATGAACAAGAGTGTGACTTCCAATCCGTCTCAGCCCATTACCGTGAGTGCTGAAACCGAAAGTGATCTGCGTCTGCTAGAAGAGCTTTATTGCTCGCATGGCGACACGGTACATTATTCAAACCAGCCCGCGATCTTCTCTGGTTGTGAAGGTTCGTTCCTGTTCAACGAACAGGAGACGCCCTTTCTTGATTTGCAGATGTGGTATTCGGCAGTCAATTTCGGCTATCGTAATCCGCGCTTGAATGCAGCAGCTCACCGTCAGCTTGATACGCTGCCGCAGGTCGCTTCCCAATATCTGCACCGCGAGAAGGTGGAACTTGCGGCCTTGATCGCCCAGGATGCGCAGCGCAAGTTCGGCGCAAAAGGACGTGTCCATTTCAATGTTGGCGGCTCGCAGGCCATTGAAGATTCACTGAAACTGGTGCGCAACTTTACCGGTGGTAAGAGCCTGATGTTTGCCTTCGAAGGTGGCTATCACGGCCGAACGCTTGGCGCTTCATCGATTACCTCGAGCTATCGGTATCGTCGTCGCTATGGACACTTTTCCGACCGGGCGCAATTCATTGAATTTCCGTATCATTTCCGTGGTCCCAAGGGAATGAGCAAGGAAGAATATGGGCACTATTGCGTGCAGAAATTCGCTCGTTTGTTCGAAAGTGAATATAATGGCGTTTGGGACCCAAAGGCCGGTAAGTCGGAATTTGCTGCCTTCTATGTGGAGCCGATCCAGGGTACAGGCGGCTATGTTATTCCACCGATGAACTTCTTCAAGGAACTCAAGAAAGTTCTGGATGAACATGGCATCCTTCTGGTGGTCGATGAAATCCAGATGGGGGTCTATCGCACCGGCAAGCTGTGGTCGATTGAACATTTTGGTGTCAATCCAGACGTGCTGGTTTTCGGCAAGGCCATTACCAATGGGCTCAACCCGTTGTCGGGTCTCTGGGCGCGAGAGGATCTGATCCATCCGGGCATCTTTCCTCCCGGTTCGACCCATTCCACTTTTGCCAGCAACCCCATGGGTACATCCGTCGCTCTTGAGACATTGAAGATGCTGGAGGAAGACAAGGACTATGGCGCTACCATTATGGATAAGGGTGCTTATTTCCTTGACGGATTGAGACAGCTACAGGCAAAGCACAAGACAGTCGGTGAAGTCGATGGTCTTGGTCTGGCGCTTCGGATGGAGATCTGTCAGGAAGATAGCTACACGCCGGACAAGGCAACCCTTGACTGGATGTGTGATGAGGGCATGAAGGGTGATCTTGCTGTCAACGGCAAGAATTATGGCCTCGTGCTCGACGTTGGCGGTTACCACAAGAATGTCATCACCCTTGCCCCCAATCTGCTTATTTCGCGTGAGGAGATTGATCTGGCATTGACGCTGCTCGATCAGCTTCTTCAACGCGCAGCAAAGCGCTGAATCAATGCAGCTCCATCTTCTCCAGTTTAGTGAGGGGGTGGAGCTGCATTCTCACCTCGTGATGACGCCTCATGGCGTTGGGGCATTTAAAAGTGACGTGGCACAATGACCGGAACGCTTTCTCTCTCGATGCTGGCACTGGTGGCGTTCTGTGTCCTCACGGAGATGGGACGCGAGGTCTGTTTCAAATTCGCCGCAGTTCGCGGACTGGATATTGTGCGAATTCTGTTATTGCCGGTTACGTGGTTGGGCGTGGCGTTCTGGGCGGTTGAATTGTTCTGCTGGATGCAGGTGCTGGAAAAGGTGCCTCTGTCAATCGCCTTTCCTTTGACGGCATTAAGCTACGTAGCAATGGTCTTTGCTGGCGCGATATTCTTTTCCGAAAAGGTCAATCAACGCCACGCATTCGGGGTTTTTTTGATCACCATCGGCGTTGCTTGCGTAGGGCTGTCGGGGCTTTGAGAAAGCTTAATCAATGAACCTTTCCGATCCATTTTCATTTTTCATGCCGGGTACGAACGGGCAGGCGGTCCTGCTGGTGCATGGCATGACCGGGGCGCCCGCAGAGATGCGTCTGGTCGGGCGTCTTCTCAACCGGCGCGGCTATACGGTTTATGCGCCACTTCTGGCCGGGCACGGTCAAAGCGAAGCGGCATTTCGAGCAAGTCACTGGCGTGACTGGCTGGAAAGTGTCGATGAGGCGGCTGAAAGGCTGAAAGCCTATACAGACACCACCTATGCAGCGGGTATTTGCGTCGGCGGAAAGCTTGCACTTTTGTCGGCCCATCGCAATCCCGGTTCTATTGAGGCTGTCGCGCTCTATTCGCCGTGCTTTCATTACGACGGCTGGGGCGTACCGTTCTTCTATCCGTTTCTCTCCCGGCAGATTGGCTGGCTCGCTTATGTGCCGTATCTCAATCGTCTCAACTTTTCCGAAACTCCGGCAATGGGGATCAAGGACGACCGTTTGCGTCGGCTCATGACCGGCATGTCGGCAGAAGGCGTGCTGGAGCATTTTCCGGGCACTGGCATTATCGAAATGTATCGTCTCGGGCGGGCATTTCGAAAAGAGCTTCCAGCTATTCGAACGCCAACGCTGATATTGCACGCGCGCGAAGACGACCTGAGCAATCCGCGTCAGGCAGAATATATCACCCGACATTTGGGCGC
>JAEXXS010000477.1 GCA_023451915.1 Pseudomonadota bacterium
CCACTGTTCAATTCGCCGAAGTGAAAAAGTCTTTCGGCAATTTCCCCGTTATCAAAGGCGTCAATATCGATATTGAAGACGGCGAGTTCGTCATTCTCGTCGGCCCTTCGGGCTGCGGAAAATCGACCCTGCTGCGCATGCTGGCCGGGCTGGAGAATATCTCCGGCGGCGAAATCCGCATCGGCGGAAGGCCGGTGAATAACCTGCCGCCCAAGGAACGCGATATTGCCATGGTGTTCCAGAACTATGCGCTCTACCCGCATATGACAGTCGCCAAGAACATGGCGTTCTCGCTGATGCTGAATTCGGCGCCGCAGGCGGAAATCGACAAACGCGTGAATTATGCTGCAGGCATTCTGGGCCTGACCAATCTGCTCGACCGCTATCCGCGCCAGCTTTCCGGTGGTCAGCGCCAGCGCGTGGCTATGGGCCGCGCCATCGTTCGCGATCCGCAGGTCTTCCTGTTTGATGAGCCTTTGTCGAACCTTGACGCCAAATTGCGCGTCGCAATGCGCGCCGAAATCAAGGAACTGCATCACCGCTTGAAAACAACGACCGTTTACGTGACGCACGACCAGATCGAGGCCATGACCATGGCCGACAAGATCGTCGTCATGCATGACGGCATTGTGGAGCAGGTCGGTTCGCCACTGGAACTCTATGACAATCCCAACAATCTGTTTGTGGCGGGCTTTATCGGATCGCCAGCCATGAACATGATCAAGGGCAAGCTTGATCCGCAAAATCCGCAGGTTTTTGTGGCGACCGATGGCACAAGGCTGCCATTGTCGCGCAGCTATCCGCAGGCGGCGGGACGAGACCTCGTTTACGGTCTGCGGCCGGAATATATCCGGCTTGATGGTGCCGGGCTGGCTGCGCCGGTGGTGGTCATCGAACCGACCGGCTACGAAACGCAGATGGTCGTGCAATTCGGCGGTACGGAAGTCACCTGTGTTTTCCGCGAACGCGTCGATGTGCGTCCCGGCGAGGCGATCAATATTTCCATCGATCCCGGCAATGTTCACCTCTTTGACCAAGAGAGCGGCATGCGCCTTATTGCTTGAATTCATACAAGACACGCCGAAGGAGGGGAGAGCCGGAGGCCCCGTGTCTTTTCTGGGAAATCGCATTTCACCAGATACCCGTTTTCGCCTGCAGGGACAGCGAAGGCGGCGTAACCAAGTCCCATCTTTGGAGGAGGAGCATAATGACTATCAGAAGAAGAACATTCCTGACTGGAACGGCAAGTCTTGTTGGCGCGGCAGGTTTGTCGGGCATAGGCATTCGTCCGTCTTTTGCAGCCGAACCCGCCTATAAGCCGGAGGCGGGCGCGAGCCTTCGCGTGTTGCGATGGACGCCTTTCGTGAAGGGCGATGAGGAGAGCTGGCTCGCCAATACCAAGAAGTTCACCGAAGCCACCGGCGTCGAAGTGCGCATCGACAAGGAAAGCTGGGAAGATATTCGTCCAAAGGCTGCGGTTGCCGCCAATGTGGGCTCCGGGCCGGACATCGTGATGTGCTGGTTCGACGATGCCCATCAATATCCCGACAAGCTGGTCGATCTGACCGAGCTTGGCACCTATCTCGATGGGAAATATGGCGGTTTCTATGACGGCCTCAAGGGTTATGCGACCCGGGACGGCAAGTTCATCGCCATGCCTCTGACGGCCATCGGCAATGCGATTGTCTATCGCGACAGCCATATGAAAGCGGCTGGTTTCAATGAGTTCCCGCAGGACACGAAAGGCTTCCTTGAGCTGTGCAAGGCGATGAAGGCCAATGGAACGCCTGCCGGTTTCCCGCATGGCAAGGCTGTCGGCGACGGCAACAACTATGCGCATTGGCTGCTCTGGAGCCATGGTGCGCAGATGGTGGATGAAAGCGGCAAAGTGACGATCAATTCGCCGGAAACGATTGCCGCCATCAACTACGCCAAAGAGCTTTACAAGACCTTCATTCCGGGCACGGAAAGCTGGCTCGACATCAACAACAACCGTGCGTTCCTCGCCGGTCAGGTGTCGCTGACGGCCAATGGCGTTTCCATCTACTACGCAGCAAAGAACGATCCGAAACTCGCGGAATTCGCGGCTGATATGCGCAGCACGAACTTTCCGATCGGCCCGGTTGGCAAGAGCGTCGAACTGCATCAGACCAGCTCGCTTCTGCTGTTCAAGCACTCGAAATATCCGGAAGCCGCCAAGGCCTACATCAAGTTCATGATGGAAGCCGAGCAGATGAATGCCTGGCTCGAAGGCTCCAGCGCGTATTGCTGCCAACCGCTCAAGGCCTTTGCAGATAATCCGGTGTGGAAGTCAAATCCGATCCACGCGCCTTATGCCCGCGCATCGGAAACACTGCGTCCGAACGGCTATGCCGGTCCGCTTGGCTATGCTTCGGCAGCCGTCATGGCCGACTATGTTCTGGTCGACATGTTCGCCTCCGCCGTGACCGGCGCGGCTACGCCGGAAGAGGCAGTTGCCAGCGCCGAAAAACGCGCCAACCGCTATTATCGCGTCTAGTCGCTGGAGCTGAGGCGCGAGGGTGCACCTCGCGCCTCGTTTCTTTTGTGGTTCTGGAGATTTGTATCCATGACGATGACCAATTCACCCGGAGCCGGAGTATCCGGTGACCCCGGTGCGATAAAACGGCCTTTCATGTCTCGCCTGGCCAATAATCATAACATGCTGGGCTTTCTGTTTATGTTGCCCGCAGCAGTCTTTCTGGTCTGTTTCCTGACCTATCCGCTCGGTCTCGGCGTCTGGCTCGGCTTTACCGACACGAAAATTGGCCGCGATGGCATTTTCATCGGCTTGGAAAATTACGAGTTCCTGTGGGATGACAGCGTTTTCTGGCTGTCGGTGTTCAACACCGTGCTCTACACAACCGTCGCGTCGGTGCTGAAATTCGGTCTTGGCCTGTGGCTTGCGCTGCTGCTGAATGAGAACCTGCCGTGCAAATCGTTTTTCCGCGCCATCGTGCTGTTGCCATGGGTGGTGCCGACCGTGCTTTCGGCGCTGGCATTCTGGTGGATCTACGATTCCCAGTTCTCGATCATTTCTTGGTCGCTGATCAAAATGGGTCTCATCGATCAACCGATCAACTTCCTTGGCGACCCCACCAATGCGCGGCTTTCGGTGATTG
>JAEXXS010000484.1 GCA_023451915.1 Pseudomonadota bacterium
GCCGGAACGTGGCTGATGCAATAGACCGACAGCATGATGCCCCATTGCTGTTCGCTGATGCGTTCGAGAAAGCGCGACGTATCGCCGGAAAGGGCGGTCAGCACCGGCATGGCGAGGAAGCAATAGACCGGGATGAAGATCGAATAGAGCCCATACCATTCGATCCAGATTAGATAATATTGCACCGGAATGACCAGCAGGAACATGCCGAGCAGGATGCGGTGATCGCTGCGGCGGGTCTGGGTCAGCGTCACATATTCGCGCAGCGACGCGAAGGATACGAGCGCGAACAGAACGATCACGCCGCCTTTGCCGAACAGGAAGGCGATGCACATGGCCGCCACCATGATCCACCATGCCTTGATGCGGGCATTGAGGTTGACCAGCGTGGATGAAAGCGGCTTCGGCGCGCGCCAGGACAGAACTGCGGCGACGAGGCTTGCTGTTCCCAAAACGCCCATAAGGCCGATGAATAATTGGGTTGTTTCGCTCATGGGCGGTTCCCGTTTCTGGGCTGAATATCGAGAAGTTGCTGGCGGGCGCGCGTCAGAAATTCCTTGCGGTCTTCGCCGTCGCCAAGTTGCACCGGCGCACCGAAAACGACGCGGCAGAGCAGCGGCACCGGCAGGGCGGCGCCCTTCGGCAGCACGCGCGACATGTTTTCGATCCAGCAGGGGACGAGTTCGACATCGGGCCGCGCCAGCGCGAGATTGTAGAGACCGGAGCGAAAACGCAGCAGCGGTTCGTCCGTCATGTTGCGCGTGCCTTCCGGGAAGATGATCAGCGAATGCCCATCGGCTAGTGCGGTCAACATCACTTCCATCGGGTCTTGCGTGCGCTCCACCCAGTTTCGTTCAACCAGAACCGTGCGCAGCAGCACTTCGGCCATGAATTGCCGCACGCGATTGGCGCGCCAATAGTCCGCCCCCGCCACGGCGCGGGTGCGCGCCCGTTCTTCCTGATTGAGACAGGAGGCGAGCAGGATGAAATCGCCATGGCTGGTGTGGTTGGCATAATAGATGCGCTGGTTGCGCGATGGCCCCGTGCCGCTCCAGATCGGGCGCACGCCGGTGATGCCGCGTGACAGGATGGCCAGCAACGAGCCGAACAATGATTGCACCTGATGACGAACAAGGTCGCGCATGTCAAAACTCCGCGCCCGGCGGCAAAAGCGTAAGCAGGCTGAAGAGGACGATAGCCAGTCCGAGAAAAAGATGGAGACGGCGGGCAACCCGGCGCGATCCTGCAATACGGTCGGAGAGCGGGCGCAGGGCCGGTTGTTTTGCCCGCAGCCCCATCCGTTCCAGAATGGAATCGACTTCCGCAAGCACTGCCTTTTCATCGTCGCCAGCGGCGATCATCCGAAACAGGGCGGCGTCAAACAGAAGATGCGCGGCAATGCCCAGCGCAAGCAGGGCGCTTGCCAGTAGCGCCGGCCAGATCAGCCAGAAGGCAAGGTCGTGCTGCGCGCGCAGGAATGGCGCGACACCGATCAGAACAATCGCGATGCCAAGCCCGATAAAGCCGTGGATGCGCAGGGTTTTGGCGCTATGTGCGGCTGGAGAGGTCATTCCCGCACCTCATATGCGTGCAGGCGGAGTGGCCAGCCCTTGGCGCGAATGAGGTTTTCGGCCTCACGGGCGCTGGTCGCATGTCCTGATCGCACCAGCCAGTCGACAGCGATTGTAGCGCTTCGCTGGAAACCAAGCGCGCAGCAGATCAGGACAGGGCCTTCATGACGGGCGGCTTCGACAGCATCAGCTGCGAGCTGAACCCTTTCCGGCGAGAGCGGCAGCAGATCCATGGAGCTAAAGCACTTCCAGTGTTCCACACCGCGTGGCGCGACCAGTTCGGCGGCGAGATCGATGACGGTTATGAAAGGGCGGGCTTCATTTTTTGAGGGGAAACGACCGAGAAACACGGTGTCGGTGAGGGCGATATAAGGCGGCAGTTTCCGCGTCCAGAAACGGATATTGAGGCGTGCAAACAGCCGATAGGGCGCGAGCAGCCAGCGGCTTGCGAGGCTGACAGTGCCGTCTGTCCGTTTCTGGAAAACATCGGGACCAGCACCGAAATAGCCTGCCGCCACGATGGCGAGTGCAAGGGCTGGCCAGAACCAGAAAATCGCATAGCCCGTCAGGCTCAGGCCATGGACGCCAAGCGCCAGCAACAAAAGCGCGCCCGCCAGATAATAGCTGCCGAGACGCCGCGCTTTTGCATTGTCGGTCAGATGAAATCCGGCAAGCGGCGAGGGGCCGGTGCGCGGAAAAAGCCAGAGCACGAAAAAGCCGAGCAATGCCCCTGCGGGAATATCGACCGCATGGTGCTGATAGGTTGTCAGCACCGACAGGCCGATCAGCAGGCACCAGATATGCCAGACGATGCGGACGCTGCTGCTCATGATACGGCGCATCTGGTCCCAGATGACGATCAACAGCGCGATATGCAGCGAAGGTGCCTGATTGAACGGCTTGTCGAAACCGCCCAGCACATCGAACATGAAGCCCGGCAGACCGGAGGTCTCGGGCTTTACAAAAGTCGCGGTCAGCGGAAAGGCGATGAAACAGAGGACGGCGATAATCTGCGCCGTCAGATAGCGCTTTGCCAGACGGTCCACCTGTTCGGGGCTTTCATTGACGAAAAGCGCAATGGCGTAGAACAGGTTGACCGACCAATAGGGCACGATGCTCCAGGCAATGAAGGGGACATGGCTTTCCCAGCCAAACGCCAGATTGGGGATGTCGCCGCGCAGCGAAGCAAGCCAGTTGGCGGTGCCATAGGTCAGGTAGAAAAAGGGGCCGAGAAACAACAGCCATAGAATAGCGCGCCGGATGACCAGCCGCCGCGATGAACCGTCGATTCCCCCCAATGCTGCTGTCACGCTTCCGGCTCTCCGATGCGCTCGGCGATGGAAACGGTGAAAATGCCCCATTGGTCAACGCGCTGTTCCAGCTTGCGATAACCGGCCTTTTCCACCAGCTGATCCATTTCGCCCTGTGTGCGGCGGCGCATGATCCACGCCTCGCCGCCCCGATGCGAGGTCAGCGCGCGGGCAATCATTTCAAGCTGCGGATGCCATGGCTGGTTGGTGTAAATCAGCAGGGAGCCGGGCTTCTGCGCACGCGCCAGTCCCGATAGCGAGCGATTAATCAGCGCATTGTCGGCAAAAAGCTCATAGAGGCCCGACACGATTGCCAGATTGGGCCGTGGCTCAATGGCGGCGAGGCTCTCCGCATCGAAGGCGTCGCCTTCTTCCATATGCGCAATGGCTTCCAGTCCGCGATCGGCAATCAGCTTGCGCCCGGCAACCACATTGATCGGCGAATAATCGCGCAGATGAATGCTGTCGGGCATGATGCCCGAACGCGCCACTGCATCGATGACATAGCGACCATGACCGCAGGCAATATCGAGAATATTGGTGGGGCGGCCTTCGCTTTTGAGGCGAGCCAGCGCCTTGCCGATCAGCTCTTCCAGATGCACCTTACGCTGGCGGATGCCGCGCCAGCCAATAGCGTCGAGGAACTGCCGGTCGATCAGTTTACCGCCGGGACCGAACCCGCGTGTTTCGTTTTCATAGACGTAATCAAGCGTGGAACCGGAATCGAAACCCGTGCGCCGCCCCACTTTCAGCCCTTCGGAGAAAAGCGCGCCGAAGGCGATGAAGGCGCGGGTTGAGGCCCAATATAGCCCGCGCGGCGACAGCGGCGGCAAGGGGCTGGAAAGCCGGTCGGCTTCGTCACGCGTATAGCCTGCAATATGTGCTTCGGTCAGGTCGGCGCGCTGCGGCTCTTCGGCAAAGCGCTGGTCGATGAAGGTCCTGATCTTGTCGATCGCCTGTTTGCGGTCCTTCTCGCCCAGCGTATCGTGATAGAAACCTTTCAACACATGCCGTTCCTTGATGCGGCTGCCGAGATTTTCGAAAAAGCGGTGCTGGGGTGTCGGGCGCACCACGAAATCGCTGCCGGAAATCAGAAGCTGCGTCGGCACAGTGATGGCGCGGGCATCGTCCACCACGCGCTTCGCCGCTTCATAAAGTTGCAGCAGAATATGCGAGGCGATGGGCCGGGTGATCAGCGGATCGGTGCGATAGGATTCGATCCGCTCAGGATCGTGGGTCAAAAACTGCGGCTTGACGTAGGAATTGACGTAGAACGTGCCCTTCAATTTCTGCCACAGCGCAATGCCTTCCTTGGCGAAAGGCACATAGAGCTTGATGTCGAAGGCAGGCGAGGCCAGAACCAGCGCACGAATATTCGGCGCATAGTCATGCACCCATGCAGCGGCCAGAACCGCGCCCACGCTTTGCGCGATGATGGCGACATCTTCCATGGCCGCACCGGTTTCTTCGCGTATGTGCGCCACAAAACTGTCGAGATCGCGGATCGATGCGCCGAAGGATGGCGAGAAGCCGCGCTCGCCGGGAGATTTTCCATGGCCGCGTGCATCCCAGGCATAGAAGGCGAAATCATCGAGGTCCAGTTCATCGACCAGATGCGCAACGCGCCCGCTATGTTCATGGCCGCGATGCAGCAGGACGATCACGCCTTTCGGGCGGGCCGTGGCGGCGGGCCAGACATGGTAGAACAGCGACGTACCGTCATGGGTTGTAAACCGGGCTTCGGTTGCTTCGCGATGCGCCGTCTTCTGCGTCGGCATTTCAGCATGCTGGCTCATCCGGTTTCTCCCCAATTGCCCAATTTAAGCTGCCCGCACTCAATTAATCCCAATTAGTATTGAGTGCAGTAGAATGTTTGAATAAACGAGCCAATGCGAACCGCAAATAGCTGTTTGTCCGATATTGTCCATTTCCCAAGAGATTCTCGATGTCCGTCTATCAGCTTAAGTCACAATTCCAGAATTTACTGCGGCCTTTGGTGGTGCGACTTGCCCATGCCGGAGTAACCGCCAATCAAGTCACGATAGGCGCGGCGTTTGCGTCTGTCATACTTGGCGCGCTGCTTTTCTGGGGCGGCAGCGCGGTCTGGTTCGCGCTGGTGCCGGTCTGGCTTTTCCTGCGCATGGCGCTCAATGCGGTGGATGGAATGCTGGCGCGGGAGCACAACCAGAAGACTATACTCGGCGCTTATCTGAATGAGGTTGGCGATGTCGTTTCCGATGTGGCGCTCTATGCGCCATTCGCCCTTATCGCGCCCTTCTCCGGCGCGTGGATGTTCACCATCATCCTGCTTGCGGTTCTGACCGAGTTCGTCGGCGTCACGGGCGCTTCGCTGGGCGCAAGCCGCCGCTATGACGGGCCGATGGGCAAGAGCGACCGCGCCGTAGTGTTCGGGGTTCTTGGCGCGTGGATCGCAATTGACGGCGGATTGCCGGACTGGGCCTTCTGGGT
>JAEXXS010000501.1 GCA_023451915.1 Pseudomonadota bacterium
AGCCGATGACGAATTTGCGCCCCAGCCCCCAGGCGCGACGCAGCGGGTTTTCGGACGGAGCGACAGGCATGATCTCATTACGATCCGCCCAGTGATGCACAACACTCAGATTCTCGCGCGCTATGCCTGCGGAAGACAGATAGCGCGACATGCGCTCAATCGGGCAGATCGTCAGCGCCGACTGGCGCATGGACCAGTTGCGCAGCGCCAGCGCCAGCTTTGCCGATGCGCTGCCCGGCTTGACCAGACCAAGCTCGATTGCCGTTTCCGGGAATAGATCCATCACCCAGTTGACGAGCTTCGCCCGCCGAAGCCGGATCGGCAGCGCTGCCGAAACCGACAGCAAGGGCGGGTCGGTACAAATCACGCAAATATCGTCCTTGCGGGCATGGGTTGCGAACCAGGCCGCAGCGGAAAGATGAAACGTGGCATAATCGACCGCCCGTCCCGCCAGTTTTCCGCGACCGAAACCGGAAGTCCAGATGCGATGCACATCGACACCGTCTATCGTCTCGCGCGCTGGCAAGGTTTCTTTCCGTTTGTCATGAAAACTGCGGCTGGCCAGAACCGCCGTTTCAATGCCCTCGCCCACCAGCGTCTGCGCCAGACTGGTGACCATGCGGCTTGTCGCGGACTGATCCGGATAGAAATACCGATTGGCAAGCACAACGCGCATGAGCCCCGTCTCCCGTCTGTTCGACCTCATGGAGCCAGCATCGCAAGAGCGGGTCGTTCATCGCAAGAAACCCAAAGGCATGGGCCGCACGCCAAGCGGGCGAAGGGCCTACCTCTTTGGGTGCATCGGTGCATAGCGGACGCCATCGCCGCTTCACCCGAAGAGGGTTAGGCGCAGCCGTCCTTGCCGTTTTGGAGCCGTTCTGCCGCGGCGCGAAATCGGTAAACATGGTTTCATGGATATTCTGGACGGAGGGCAGTCCCTTGAACGATAGATTGCACGATCGCTTGCATGACAATCCGCGTGAGAAGACCGCACTCATCATCGGCGTTACCGGCCAGGATGGCGCCTATCTAAGTGAACTTCTGCTCAAGAAAGGCTATCGCGTTCACGGTCTGAAGCGGCGCTCGTCCTCGTTTAATACCGGGCGTATCGACCATCTTTATCAGGACCCGCATGAGGAAGACGTGCGTTTTCGCCTGCATTTCGGCGATCTCACCGACGCCACCAATCTGTGCCGGGTGATTCAGGAGGTGCGCCCCGACGAGATCTACAATCTCGGCGCGCAAAGCCATGTGCAGGTGAGTTTTGAAACGCCGGAATATACCGCCAATACGGATGCGCTCGGCACGCTGCGACTGCTGGAATCCATCCGGATTCTCGGCCTCGGCAAGACCAGCCGTTTCTATCAGGCTTCAACTTCCGAGCTTTTCGGCAATTCCTCGCCAAAGGCGCAGAACGAACATACGCCGTTCATGCCGCAGAGCCCTTATGCAACGGCGAAGCTTTATGCCTATTGGACCACGGTGAATTATCGCGAGGCCTATGGTTTCCATGCCTCGAACGGCATTCTGTTCAACCATGAAAGCCCGCTGCGCGGCGAAACCTTTGTCACCCGCAAGATCACCCGCGCCGTCGCGGCCATCGAGCGCGGTTTGCAGGACAGGCTCCGCCTTGGCAATCTGAACGCCCGCCGCGACTGGGGCCATGCCCGCGATTACGTGGAGGGCATGTGGCGCATCCTGCAGGAAGAAACGCCCGACGATTATGTACTCGCCACCGGCGAAACGCATACGGTGCGCGAATTCGTCGAACATGCCTTCAAGGCCGTCGATAAGCAGATCGAATGGAAGGGCGATGGCGTGGACGAGATCGGCATCGACCGCAAGACCGGCAATTGTCTGATCGAGATTGACCCGCGTTATTTCCGCCCGAATGAGGTGGATTTCCTGTTAGGCGACGCATCGAAAGCCCATGATCGCCTCGGCTGGCAGCACACGACCGGCTTCGACAGCCTTGTCGCAGAAATGGTGGATTGGGATTTGCGCAATATCATGCGGGAGGTGGGGCGCAATGACTTTTACGGACAATGACGTCACCACAGAACCGATCTATTCACTGACCGGCAAGAAGATCTTTGTCGCGGGTCACACCGGCATGGTCGGTTCAGCCATCCTGCGCCGTCTGCGCGGCACGGGTTGCGACATCATCACCGCCGCGCATAGCGCGCTGGACCTGACCCGTCAGGGACCGACCGAGAACTTCATCACGGGGCGCAGGCCAGACGTTATCATCATTGCGGCAGCCCATGTCGGCGGCATTCTCGCCAATGCGCAATCCCCCGCCGATTTTCTCTATGACAATCTCTCCATCGGCATGAATGTCATTCACGCGGCCCACCAGACCGGCGTGGAACGCCTGCTTTGGCTGGGGTCCAGTTGTATCTATCCGCGCGATGCGGCGCAGCCGCTGACGGAAGACGCCCTCATGACCGGGCCGCTTGAAGCGACCAATGAAGCCTATGCCATCGCCAAGATCGCCGGGCTGAAATATGCCGAGGCTTGCGCGCGCCAGTTCGGCGACCGCTTCGTCACGGCAATGCCGACCAATCTCTACGGCCCGAATGACAATTTCGACCTGAACACGTCGCATGTGCTGCCTGCGCTGATGCGCCGAATCCATGAAGCGAAAATCATGGGTGCAGAGCACGTGACCCTTTGGGGCAGCGGCACGCCGCTGCGCGAGTTCCTGCATGTCGATGATCTAGCCGATGCCTGCCTGCATCTCTTGCAGTTTCACGATGGGTTCGAGCCCGTCAATATCGGCTCCGGTGAGGAAATCTCCATCAAGGATCTGGCGCTGCTGATTGCCCGCGTTGTGGGGTATGAGGGCCGGTTCGAGCATGATCTGAGCAAACCGGATGGCACGCCGCGCAAGTTCCTCGATACATCCCGCATGGCCGCACTCGGCTGGAAGCCGCGCATCAGCCTCGAAGTCGGCTTGCGCGCCGTCTATTCCGCCTGGGTGGAAGAGAATGCCGAAGCCGTCGCGGCCTAGAGGAATATTTGTCCCAATCGCCAACACCCTCATGCTGAGGAGGCGCGTAGCGCCGTCTCGAAGCACGAGGGCTCCAGATGTTAGCCGTTTCCTGTCCTTCGAGACGCCGCCTTCAGCGGCTCCTCAGGATGAGGGAAACGGGGCGCGTAGCCAACGACGTTGCCTTACGATGGCGACGCGTTGATTTTGCTCATGTCGAGTTCGATACGCAGAATATCGCCCGGTTTGATTTCCGTCCGCTCGTTGCCGACGATATCCTGAAACGCACCGTTCACATTGCGGCTGATCGTGAAGATGAGCTTCTTGCGCATATCGGACGACGAGATATTGCCGGAAGACTTAGCGATTTCCGCCATGGTCTGGATTTGCGCACCACTGCGCCGCTCCATCCGCGCCAGATTGAGATCGACCTCCTGCAAATTGGTTGCCGCATCGCTGCGGCGAACCTCTTCCAGATTGGCGATACGCTGCTGCACGGCTAGCTGGTTTTGTCGCGCCCGCGCCAGAAACGAGGCCAGTTCCAGCGCATTGCGCCGGGTTGCCGAGAGGTCACGCTCCTGATCACGCAGGTTAGACTTGGCGGCGAGGCCGCGATCGACCAGCGAACGGCTGGAATCGACATTTTCCTGCAACAGTTGGATTTCCGTATCATGCAGCTTGATGCTTTCCTGCAATGTGCGGATTTCGTCGCCATAGCTTGCGACCTGCGCTTCCAGCGCCTGCCGTTCGGCTTTCATATTGTTGCGGCGCACATCAAACAGCGTGCGCTCGCCCTCCAGCATGTGCTGAACGAGCCCCTGATCGTCTTTCGACACGTTGGATTGCTGCGATGGCGTATAGTCGAACTCGCTCCCCTGCAATTCCGCAGCGAGCCGCGCCCGACGGATTGTCTGCGCGGATATCTGCAATTGCAGATCGGCATATTCCTGCTGCGCGGCGATCAACTGCATGCCAGCGGTCACGGCAGGCGCTTCGCCCTTGCCCGCCCCGCCGCCGAGCGCCATCAGTTCCAGCGCGACCATACCCGGCCTGTACTCATATTTGCCGGGCGTTTTAACGTCGCCCACGACGAAGACGGGCGCATATTGATTGATGGTCGCCGTCACCGTCAGGCCGGGAATATGCTGCGACAAGGATGCGGCGATCCTCGCGCTGATTTCTGTCGTCGTCAGACCGCGCACGGAGATGTTGCCGACGACCGGGTAACCGATATTGCCGTCGACATCGACGGGATAAAGCCCGGTCAACGAAGGTTGGCCATAAACCGTGACTTGCAGCACATCATTGGCGCCGACGCGGTATATTTGCCCCTCGGCCAGTGCCAGGCTGCCCGCGCTAAAGAGCAACGCCGCGGAAAACACCGATGCCTGCAAATGCCGCGCAATGCGACGCCTATATGTGGACTTTGCCATACCTCCCCCCTCCTATGCCTGTCGCTGGGTCGGGTCGGGCGCAGACCGGCCGCGCCTGAAGAGCGCCGAGAGCAGCGCCCGGCCTGTCGCCAGCGTACTTGCCAACCGCCCGGCATAGATCGCCGGGGTCTGACTGACGACGGCAAGCGCGGGCTTGCGCCCGAACGATGCCAGCGTCTGCACCAGCGCGTTGGTCGCGCTGGAATCGCGCCTGTCATCGCTGACCACAAGCAGCGCCGTATCCGTGGCGCGCGCCATCAAAACGGACCGCTTGTCTTCCTTGAAGGGCGGCAAATCCACCAGAATGATCTTGTGATCGGCACGCAGTTGCGCAATGAGCGCGCTGAGCCAGTCGCCTTCCTGCGGTGGACGGTGGGGTCTGATGATATCGATGCCCGAGCCATGATCGTGGATCAGCGCCGCGCCGCTGAGCTTTCTGGCTGTGGCGGGTGGCTGCAAATCACCAATCGGCAGACCGAAAGCGGCACAAAGGCCAGACTGGCCGTTGGTCGCATCGATCACCGCAATCGATACACCGCTCGCGGCAAACTGTTGGGCGAGCGCAGTGATCACAAGGCTCTTGCCATCGGCATCGGACAGCGAGATCACGGAAAGCGCGAGTGAATCGCGCCCCCGCGTCAACACGCGCAGACGATCATGCACCGACTTGATCGCACGACCAAAAGCGCTGGCGGGATCCAGCCCGCCATTGATCAACAGCGGCAGGGTGAGGCGTGGCGTGCTGGGCAGCAAGGTTGCCGCCGGAATACCCGGCAAGGCGAGCGATGAGGTCTGGGCCGGTCTGATCCGGTCGAAAGTTTCCTTCAGCATCGTGCCAGCGACGGCAAAAAGCCCGCCCAAGCCGATGCCGAGCAGCAGCCAGTTGATCAGTTTCGGACTAGCCTTGGCCATGGCCGGTTCGGCACTGGAAATAAGCTGTGCTTCTGCCGAGGCGATACCGTCCTGCTCGATCAACTGCTTGTAACGCGTCAGATAACTTTCATAGACAACACGGCTGGCATTGGCTTCTCGGTCGAGCTGCGCCGCCGTCACCTGCGCCTGATTGGCGCTTGCAAGGTCCGCTTCGGCGGCCTTCAGCGCCTCTTCAAGACTGGACCGCCTTTGCCGGGCGATCTGAATTTCATTACCAAGACTTTGCACGATCTGATCGACCTGTCCGACAATCTGCTGTCGCAGCGCGTCGCGCTCTGCCGTCAGAACCGGAATCTCGGCGCTTTTCAAAGCGCCGTTCGATTGCAACTCTCCGAGTTGGCGTTCGACCCGCGCCTCTTCATTGCGCAATTGCTGGATCGCCGGAGAGGCCAGAACTTCGGCCAGGGCCGGTGCGTCACTGCTGCCTTTCAGCGCCTGTGCGGTCTGCAATCGGGCTTCTGCTGACGAGACCGCCCCGGTTGCCGCGACAATCTCCGTATTCAAAGCCGCAACACGCTGCGCCTGAAAGGACATCTGTCCCTGATCGCCCGCCAGACCGGATTTCTGCCGGAAATCTTCCGCCGCCCGTTCGGCGGTTTCGAGATCGTTGCGCAACGTGACGAGCTTTTCGCCCAACCACTCGCTGACACGCTTGGCCGCCGATTGCTGCACATCCACCTGATGGTCGAGATAGGCAGTAGCAAATGCATTGGCGACCTTGGCCGCATAGACCGGATCGGCTGCGCGATAAGAAATGAAAATTGTGTAGGAGCGACCGTCATTTGTAACCTGCAACCGCGAAAGCAGGAGATCGATCTGATCGCGCTCGCGCGCGGTCGCATCGCTATCCGGCGTGGCCGCTGGCGGCACCGTCACGCCATCCGCCTTCAAGATATCGATCACCTTGCGCGCCATCATCCGCGAATTGATGATATCCAGCTCCGAACGCAGAACCGGGCTATCCTGCGGCAGCGGCGTGATGGCGCTTTCGCTTGGAAGCGCTTGCAAGCGCCGCATATCCAGAACAACCACCGCCTCCGAAACATAGGAGACGGGGGCGTTCATATAGCCAAGGCAACCGGCCCCTATCCCCACCAGAACGGGCACAGTCAGCATCATTTTTCTGCGTTTGACAGTATCCAGAAGGTCGGCAACCGGCTGCCGCGCGCTTCCGGACGAAACGTCGGAGATAATCACAACAGTGCTCCTTCACGGAAAGATCAGCTGGGAGTTTACGTTGCTCACAGTTCGGAAAATGAGGTTTCCGAAGGGAAAAGCTCGTTGATGATGCAGGCGACTTCCGTGCGGTTGGTGACCTTGAGCTTCTTCATGATATTCCGAATATGCACTTTCACCGTGCTTTCGCGCAGTTTCAGCTCATAGGCGATGATCTTATTGGCCTTGCCGCGGCGCAACGCATTGACGACCTCGGCCTGCCGTTGTGTGAACATGCCGCCCAAGGGTTGAATGCGCTGCGCACCCGTTTCGGTTGCATGGCGCAGCGCCAGAACACTGCTCGCTGGCACGAAGGTTCCCCCTGCCATGGCGAGACGCAGCGCTTCGATGCAGACATTGAGATTGACTGAGGTGGGGATATAGCCTTTCACGCCATGCTCAAGCGCGCGGACGACCTGCGATATCTCTTCCTTGTCGGCGAGAATGATCACCGGCGCGGGCGCGCATTCAGCAACGAGAGACTTGAGATAATTGCCGACCGCCGGGTCGGATACTTTCTGACCGCCCACATTGAAGAGCACTGCCGATGCGGTCCGGCTGCGACGCTGATGTTGCCATTGTTCAAATGAACTGAAAGTTGCAATGGACATATCAGCGCAATTATTGGTCAGTCCATGCGCCAGACACTCCCGATCCAATGCGCGGCTGTCTATGATGACAACCAGAGACTGTTCCCGTTCCTTGGTATAGTCACGCTGATCAGCAACGCGGCTCGCATACATGTTGCGAGAGTTGAGGCTCTCTTCCTTATCCTTGAACTGTGCAGAAATATTCATTTTATCGCCCTCTGAATTTTTCAAGAACGCAACCCTCTGCTATGCTTAATCTACATTAAACATACGGATTACATGATGTTCTATTTTATGATTGTATTCAGTCGCCCGAAGTTCTTTTATATATCTTATTTTCCTAAATTATTGCCGAACTCCCCCGGGCTGTCATTAACCTAGATTAACGGGCGAATAGAAATATGGTTTAGAGTGTATCCGTTGTTCTACCCAATTAGTGGTAGAAAATGCCCCCTTGCCAAATCACTGCCCCTCACGGAAGCTTGGTCAACGAATAGGACGCGATTTCGTGCAGGATGAACCGGGCAATCATCCTGATATCCAAACCACGCACCGGGCAACGCCGATGGGGCTGAATAACGACGACAACACGCTGCTCAACCTTCTCAAGAAACCTCCCATCGATGCGACCTTCGAGGCTCATGACCTGAATGTTCTGCGATCGATGCCGGTTTCGACCAGACACTATTCCCCGCATACCATCATATCCAGACAGGGTGACTGGACGAATTCGGTACTCATCATCAATAGCGGGTGGTGCTGCATCTATCGCGATCTGCCCAATGGCGACAGGCAGATTCTCGACTTTCCCATGAAGGGCGATCTTCTGGGCTTCCGCACGGGATTGGGCTTCAACTATTACACGCTGTTTTCCATCACCGATATTTCGGTGCTGGAAATCAATCTCGATACGCTGGTTGAAAACATGCTGAAATCGGCGCGGCTGGCCATGGCTTTCATGGAAATGACGGCGCGCCAGCGCACCATCCTGCTGGAACATCTGATCAGTCTGGGGCGGCGCGCCTCCGTCTCGCGCGTTGCGCATCTTCTTCTTGAACTCGGCTATCGCGCCCGGGCCAATGGCACCGGCGACGAAAACGGCTTTTATTGCCCCATCACCCAAAGCGAACTTGCCGACGCGCTTGGCCTGACGCCGATCCACATCAATCGAATGCTGAGGGAACTGCGGGAAGATAATCTGCTGACATTTCGGAACAATGAGGTGAAGTTCCTGAACCGGACGGCGCTCATGCAGATTTGCAGTTTTGATGAAAGCTATCTCGCGGCCAATATTTTTGCGAGCATTCACAAAACCAACCGTTGAGCTGCTTTATCCGCGCTTACCCTTGCGCTCGATTATACAACAATATCGGCCCTGTTTATCAATTCTTATCCAGATAAAGGCCAAAACTGCGCCTGTGCAATCAGACGAGGATAAACGCATGAGCGGCGCGGAAAGCGAAGAACTCATTCACGTGCTCTATATCACGGCTATCGTTGCTGAAGCGATGACTGCGGCGCTGGCTGCCGGACGCCGCGAGATGGACTGGATTGGCGTGTTCCTGCTCGGCTGTGTGACCGCGCTTGGCGGCGGATCAGTACGCGACGTGCTGCTCAGTCACCACCCGCTGTCATGGGTGCAGCATCCAAGCTATCTGGTGATCACCGGCTTTGCGGCTTTGGCCACCATTCTTGTCGCGCGCTATATGCATCGCCTGCGGCAGATGTTTCTTTTTCTTGATGCCATCGGGCTGGTGGTGTTCACGGTGATTGGCTGCGGCGTCGCACTTGGCATGAATATGCCGATCATCATCGTCATTACAGCAGGCATGATCACCGGCTGCGTCGGCGGCGTGTTGCGCGATGTGCTGTGCAATGATGTGCCGCTGCTTTTCCGCTCGGAACTCTACGCCACCGTGTCGGTCGTTACCGGCGGTATCTATCTTGTCGGTCTTTATCTGAATGTTCCGCAAGGGCCCGCCGCCTTCGTGGCGATGGCGGCAGGGCTGGTTCTGCGACTTCTGGCGCTGCGCTTCAACTGGAGCATGCCCAAATTCGTCTATACGAAAGACCTGCACTAACCTTGTTAGAGCATTTCCAGCAAAAGTGCGTAGCGCCTACGCGGGGAAATCAGTCCACTGGACTGATTTCTGGTCCCGCTTCGATGCGTCGGATAATGCGTAAAAACAAATAGATAGAGCGGTTCCGCGATTCTGTCTTAACCGGAACCGCTCTAGCGCCGGTCATCGTTCCTTTTTCTGACTGCGTGCGCGCAGCCAGAAAATGACGAAGAAGCCCAGCACGAAGACAACGGCGAAGATTGCAGCGGCCACATGCGAGCGTGCGCCCAGCGCCAGCATGATGCTCGGCACGAAATAAGCGAGCACGCCGAAGCCGATCAGGATGACGGCGGCGGCAATGGCCGGATGGCTTTTCTGCGGCTCAGCCAAGATTGCGGAACTCCTCAAACCTTTTTATCTGCTGGCCGTCCCTATCAAAGTTTTCCGGCGCAAGCCACGCCTGATAGGCTTTCTTCAACGCTGGCCATTCGCTGTCGAGGATCGAATACCAGGCCGTATCGCGGTTCTTGCCCTTGGCCACCATATGCTGGCGGAAAATTCCCTCGAAGGTGAAGCCGAAACGCTCCGCCGCGCGCTTGGATGGCGCATTGTCGTTGTTGCACTTCCACTCATAGCGACGATAGCCAAGTTCGTCGAAGATATATTGCATGAACAGAAACTGTGCTTCTGTGGCCGCAGGCTTGCGCGAAATCAGCGGCCCCCAATAGATATTGCCGATCTCGATCACACCGTGCACAGGATCGATGCGCATCAGGGTCTGGCGACCGGCCACCTTGCCGCTGGCCTTGTCGATAACGGCGTAAAACAGCGGATCTTCGCTTTTCGAAACCTTTTCCAGCCAAGGCTCAAACTCCGCGCGGGTTACGGGCGGAAATTCGAACAGCCATGTGAAACGCTGGTCGGCGTCGGTCACCGACGAGGCCGCAAAAAGCTCATCGCCATGCTTTTGCGGATCGAGCGGCTCAAGGCGCACATAGCGCCCTTCCAGCACTTTGCGTTCAGGTTTCGGGCGTGGCGTCCAGTTCTGCAAATCAGTCATATTGTTCTCCCAGTTGGCAGGACAGGAGCATAAAAGCCGGGCCGCGCAAACCAGATTATTGTAGTGGTATCATTTTTCCCGAATGGCGGCCCGATCGACCGAGACGGCCTTGACCAGCGCGACCACGCGGTCGCCTGTCCGCAAGCCAAGATCATCTACGGAACGGCGCGTCAAACGCGCCTCCAAGTGCCGCCCCTGAAAGTCGAGAGAGACCTGCGCATTCGGCCCCTCGCCCGCCTCAATGCCCGTGATAGTAACCGGCAACACATTGCGAATGCTGATCGCATCCGGCGTCGCGCGGGCAAGAGAAACGTCACGCGCCCGCACCCGCAGGCGCACATGCATGCCCTGTTTCAGACCCATATCTGTCAACTGAAACGATGCGCCGCCGAGGTTAATCTCGGCCAGCTTGAAATTTTCATCATAAGACGCGACCGTGCCTTCCAGAAGCACGCCGCTGCCATCGCCTTCATCGATCAGCGGAAATATCGAAGCCGCCTCGCCGCTTGCCGTCACCTTGCCACCGGAGAGCAGCACGATCTCATCCGCAAGCCGCGCCACTTCATCGATCTCGTGGCTGACATAGACAATCGGCACATGGCTTTCGTCACGCAACCGCTCGATAAAGGGCAATATCTCCTGTCGGCGCGCATGATCCAGCGATGAAAGCGGCTCATCGAGCAGCAGCAGCGCCGGATCGGACAAAAGCGCCCGGCCAATAGCGACGCGCTGGCGCTCGCCGCCCGAAAGCGTCGATGGGCGACGGTCGAGAATCGGTTCGATGCCAAGAAGCGCCACCACCTCATCAACGTTGCGCGTGGCCTGTCGGCGGCCTGCCCAGCGCGCATAGGTCAGGTTGCGCTTGACGCTCATATGCGCAAACAAGCGCGCCTCCTGAAACACATAACCGATGCGCCGTTTCTCTGGCGGCAGGTTGATGCCCTTTTCCGCGTCGAACAGCACCAAATCGCCGACCGCGATACGCCCGCTTTCGGGGCGCAGCGTTCCGGCAATCATCTTCAAAAGCGTGGTCTTGCCCGCTCCCGAATGGCCGAACAAAGCGGTTACACCGCCGCCCGCGGCAAAATCGGCTTCGACGGCGAACTTGCCATTGCGGCCCTTGATGGAAACAACAAGCCCGCTCATTTGACCCCTCCGGTAAGCCTGCGCTGCAACCATTCGGACAGCACGACGGCGATGATGGAAATCGCAGCCGATATGGCAATCAGTCGGAAGGCTTCGGCATCGCCCGATGGCGTTTGCATCAAGGCGTAAATCGCAAGCGAGAGGGTTTGCGTCTCGCCGGGAATGTTTGAAACAAAGGTTATGGTCGCGCCAAATTCACCAAGCGCCTTGGCAAAGCCAAGCACAGCACCGGCCAGAACGCCCGGCAAAAGCGGTGGCAAGATCACGGTGAAGAAGGCCATAAGCCTGCTGGCGCCCAATGTCCGCGCCGCTTCTTCAAGACCGCGATCCAGCCCTTCTATCGACAGCCGGATTGGACGGACGAGCAGCGGAAACGCCATCACACCAGCGGCAAGGGCGGCACCGGTCCACCGGAAGGAAAAGGACAGGCCGAACCATTCCTGCAAGGGAGCGCCAAACGCCCCTCTCGCACCAAACAGCAGCAGCAGCAGATAGCCTGTGACCACCGGCGGCAGAACCAGCGGCATGGTCACAAGCGCCTGCGCCAGAGACTTGCCCGGAAAATCAAACCGGGCAAGAATCCATGCGACAAGGAACGCGACTGGCAGAGCGACGATGATGGCAATTCCGGCAACCCGGAGTGACAGCAGCACAATCGGCCAGACGCCAGCTTCCATTATCACTTGCCAGCCTCCGCAGCGCCGACAAAGCCCTTGTCCTTGATGATCGCCTGACCCGCATCACTTTCAAGGAAGGCAAGGAAGGCCTTGGCGGCATCATTTTCATTCTTTTCAATCAGCGCTGCCGGATAGAGGATCGGCGCGTGGCTGGTTGCTGGAAACCGATAGGCTTCCACCAGATCCGGCGCGGCTGCGCGGTCGGAAGCATAGACGATGGCCGCCTTCACTTCGCCACGACTGACATATTGCAGAGCAACGCGCACATTCTCGGCGAAGACGGCATTCTTTTCGACGTCTTTCCAGATATCGAGCTTTTCCAGCGCGGCCTTGCCATATTTACCGGCCGGTACGTTGGATGGATCACCCATGGAGAAACGCCCGGCGCTCAACAGTTCCTTGGCATCGGCCTTCGGCGTATCCTTTTGCGCGGCGATAACCAGCGCATTGCCTGCGATCACCTTGCGCGATGCCTTGTCGATGGCGCCGGCCTTCTCGACATAGTCCATCCAGTCGAGATCAGCGGAAATGAAAATCTGGGCCGGTGCGCCCTGCTCGATCTGTTTGGCCAGTACCGACGAAGACGCAAAGGAAGCGACCACTTCCGTGCCATCCTTGGCCTTGATCTGCCTGGCGGCTTTCTCAATCACATCCTTCATGCTCGCGGCGGCAAACACCGTCACCTTTTCGGCGGCATGCGCCACCGAAGCAGCGCCAGCGGCAACTGTGATGAGAAATGCGGCGATAATTTTCTTCATGACTACCCTCCATATTGCCCGTTTGAACGGACAAACGCCATCATCCGCCGGATCAAACCGGCGTGCTTTTCCTTGCGATGATGGGTGTGATGGAGGCAAACGCGACCCGGATGCCGTCAGACCCTTGGCTCACACGGGCGTCCATGCAAAAGCCGCCCAAAATTCCGTAGCGAATTCAGATC
>JAEXXS010000502.1 GCA_023451915.1 Pseudomonadota bacterium
GGCTCCGGTTGCCTGAAATTTCCTCCAGGGCGCGGAACTGATCATTTGTCACGCAGAATACTCCGGTAGGCATACACTCGCTGCCATCAAAGGTCCCCGCAATGGTCAGCACACCGGATAATAGGCATGAAGCCTTAGCAACTCATTAACCGTGCCGCAGAAGATTTGGGATCGCCGGGGCGTGTTCAGCTGCCCTCGAAGGGCGTGCATTGGGCATCGTCGAAGAAGCGCTGCACTTCTTCCTTCCAGGTCGCATCCGGCATGAAAACACGCAGCACGGCTGCGCCTTCGCCGATATTCTGCTCAACCGCCAGAGACTGCGCATCGATCTGCGAACCGTCCGCCTTGAGGCTCGCCATGCCGACCGGATCAGCGATGATGAGATCAAGCTTGCGCTCGTTGGAGACGTTATCGTTGATGCTATAGAGATTGTCGCCGTTTGGCGCATAGACCGACAGCGACCAATAGGGAACGATGCCTGTCGTGGTTATATGAACGGGACCGTCGGCCAGATCGAAGCGGCAGGTGGCTTCCTTGACCAGCGGGTCTCGATCACTGACGGGGCCTTTCTTCTCGTCAAGCGCGAAAAAGCGATAGGGCGTCGTGCCATTTTCGATGCGCGCCCAGGCATTCGTGTCCGAGTAAACCGGAACGAGAAAAAGGACACAGATGTGGACGATGGCCGCGCCGACGAGGCCGAGCAGGACAAGACGGAGGAAACTACCCATGATGGTTATCCATGGCAGTCGTCCCCTGTGCGCACGAGTGAAGGCATGACGAGATCGGACAGGCCCGACGAGCTTGCGGCGGGCGTGTCGTAAAGCGTCATGACGAGAACGAGGCCGCCTTGGCCCTCCACCGGCAGCCAGTTTCCGGGGCGGGCGTCGGGGCCGATGGTGATGGAAACGCCGCCGTCATCTTCATACAGGACTTCCTGTGAATGAAGTGCTGCCTGAAGGCCGTCACGCGGCTTGATCGGATTGAGATTGGGCGTGGCCGGATAGATCGTCCAGAATCGCGCCGGGGGCGTGGCCCCCGTCAGCCGGTAGGTGCAACCGCGCTGCAAGTCGCGCCCGCTGCTGTCGCGGCGTGCAAAAAAGGGCAGGCCTTCGGCGGTGCCAAGCGCCAGATAGGCCTTGCGGGCGGCGCGCGCGCGGGAATAGGGATCGGCATTTGCCGTTCCATCGTCGGGAAATGCCGTCCATGCGCCCACCTGCAATTCTCCGAAACCGTTGAAACGGTCGAGGATGAAATGGACGCTGAAAATGCCTCCGCCGAGCGCAAGCGCCAGTACAAAAGCGGCTTTGAGAATGGTTTTCAGCATATATCCTCAAAGCACCGAAATCTTGGCCCGCTCGGCAATTTTCGGCAGGGGCGGTGCGGCCAGGAAACGCTCGTGCAACTCCTTGAGAACCTTTGTTGCCATCGGTGAAAGAACCCGGGGCGGCGCGGCCATGGTTTCTTCCGGCTTGGCATTGGCCACCTGCGGCGCCGGGTTTTTCGGTGGAGCGGGGAAGGGCGGCGTCACGCCGGGGATCGGCTTCAGTTCCACATTCTGATGCGCGTAGGACATCATGCGTTGCCATGCCATGGCTGGCAGGATGCCGCCGGTCATTTCCTTCATCGGCGTGAAATTGTCATTGCCGAACCAGACCGCCGCCGTGAAATTGCCGGTGAAGCCGACAAACCACGCATCGCGATAATTCTGCGTGGTGCCAGTCTTGCCGCCAACCCGCGTCATGGGCAGTGCAGCGCGACGGCCCGTACCGCGTTCCGGCACCTGAACCAGCATGGAGTTCATCTCGAAGGCGGCTTTTTCAGACAAGGCGCGGTGCGGTTTGGGTGCATCACGGGTGAAATCCCACAACACGCGACCATCCGAAGAAACGATCTGCGTAAAGGCGTGACGATTGCCCGCCATGCCGCCATTGGGAAACACATTGAAGCCGGTCGCCTGATCCATCACCGTCATTTCGGATGTACCAAGCACCATGGTCTTGTGCGAGGAGATCGGCGATTCCACACCCATCGCCTTGGTCAAGGCGACAATCGGTGCCGTGGTCAGATAATCCTTGGCGAGGCGTACAGGCACACTGTTCAGCGAGCGCACGAGCGCGGTCGTCAGATCAACCCGGCCAGCAAAGCTGCGTCCGTAATTGCGCGGTGACCAGTTCCCCCAGCTGACCGGCGCATCGGAAACGATGGTGTTGGGCGTCAGGCCCTTTTCCATCGCCGCTGCATAGACATAGGGCTTGAAGGACGAGCCCGCTTGACGCAATGCCCGGGTGGCGCGGTTGAACTGGCTTTCGCCATAATCGCGCCCACCAACAAGGGCGCGCACCGAACCGTCATTGGCGAGAACGACGGTCGCCGCTTCCGCAACATTATAGTCCTTGCCGTACTGGCGCAGGTGATATTCGAGCGATTCTTCCGCTGCCCGCTGGATGTTGCTGTCCAGCGTGGTGCGCACGATCAGCGTGTGCTGCGGCATGTGGCCCGCAACCCGCTTGACCTCATCAAAGGCCCAGTCGAGGAAATAATCGGGGCTTTCATTCTTGGCGCGGTCGATCACGCTTGCCGGATGGCGGCGCGCAACGGCGACCTGACCTTCGCTCAGGAAACCGCTTTCAACCATATTGGAGAGAACGACATTGGCGCGTGCGCGTGCGGCGGGCAGATTGACATGCGGCGCGAATTTGGCTGGCGCCTTGAACAGGCCTGCCAGCATGGCGGCCTCGGCCAGCGAAACATCCTTGATGTTCTTGCCGAAATAGAATTCGGAAGCGGCCGCGATGCCGAACGTGCCGCCGCCCATATAGGCGCGGTCCAGATAGAGCTGCAGGATTTCCTTCTTGCTCAGATTGCTTTCCAGCCAGAGCGCCAGAAAGGCTTCCTTGATCTTGCGTTCCAGCGTACGTTCGTTGGAAAGAAACAGGTTTTTGGCCAGTTGCTGGGTGATGGTCGAGCCGCCCTGCACAACGCCATTGGCGCGCATGTTCTGGCTGAGCGCGCGGCTCAGGCCCCAGAAATCAATGCCGTAATGGTCGAAGAAGCGTCGATCTTCGGTGCCCAGCACCGCCTTGATGACATGATCCGGCAATTCGTCGATGGGCACGGCCTGACGGTGCAGAATGCCGCGTTGGCCAATTTCATTGCCGTAACGGTCAAGGAAAGTGACGGCATAATCGTCCTGCGCGCGCCAGTCTTTCTTGGTTTCTTCAAAAGCGGGCAGCGCCAGCATGAGAAGCACTACAGAACCCGCGACGCCTAGCGTAAAACCCTCGTCCAGAACCTCGACCACAAAACGCCGGAAACCGCGCACACGAAAGCGGCGCGAAAAGATGGTGATGTTTTCCCACCATTCGCCGAGACGGAAATGCAGATTGTACAGGCCTGAATCGATCCAGGCGTCGAGTCCAATCAGGCGCGAAACCCGCAAGGGTTTCCGCTGCTTTTTTCCGGAATCTTTGTCTGCCGTATGACGCATAAACTCTGACTTCGGCACTAGAGAGTTGGGAAATGCACTGAACTTGCTCTTTTATTATAGCAAACTAATAGGCCAGGAGCCTAGTGGGCGGAAGTTGACGATTGGTTGCCAGCAAGTGGATCAGCAAAAATTTAATGGCAATCGTGAAAAGCCAGCAGAAACATAAAGTTGCCCGCTATTTTATAATTTCAAGCCTCGGGTTTCGGGTGAAGCGGGTGTTTCGGGGAAATGTATTTTGTTAGTATATACTAAAATAATGAATTTGAAGCCCATACCATAAAATGGGAAAATATTCGTTAAATAGGAAAAAAGTCCTTGACTGCGTAACGGTGGTTTGGTAGTCATTCGGTACGGTCGAAGAAGTGTAACCGCAGTCGCTGATTGGGGGAATAACGCTTCGAACCAAACATGTTCATAACCCCGCAAGCGCGTGCGCTTCCGGGGTTTTTTATAAACGCACGTGCCGCAATTGGACATCACAACAAGACGGTCGCGGCGGATTTTGCTTGATGGTGAAGTGGTGGGGTCACACCTCTTCATCCTGCTTGATGTTCTGCTTCCATGCCGCTGTAAGCCGCGCTGATGATGCTTGGTTCGCACATGGTGCAGGCGCAAAAGAAAAGACGTTGTGGGGCATTCGGCAGGTCCATTGAGCGCACGGGTTTATGCTCCGAGTAACGGCGGCACTCATCCGATAAACCGTCCGACGACCGAACTGAAAGAAGGTTGGCCATTGGACGTGAGACATTAGCTATTGCTGAAAGGTGCGCTCGCCCGGGAGGTAATGCATGCAAATCGTAGGCTATGCATCTTGCACATGCTGTTCGGAATTCCCTGTGACAACACTTATGTCAGTTTCGAATAGACTGTCGGTCTTCGTTCCGGCTGACGGTGTTGCTTTGGATGGGCATAAAGCCAAGGCTTTCAGCGCTGCTGGGGCGCTTTTCGGATAGAATTCTCGCCTTCATTACCACGCCAATGTCATCGCAGACTCCTAGCGTCGCAACCATTTGCGCGCGCTTTTTTCTCATCGATGAGAAGCAGTCGGCGGTTGTCTATCAGTCCACAAAGACAGGAGGTCGTTATGGGCACTCTGAACGACACGCTTTTTGCATCCGATATAGCATGGCTTTGGTTCGCCAAGGTGGCAGGTGCAATCGCAGGTGCGACGGTATCTGTTTTATATATGCCGCCGCGTGGCAGGCGCGAGGCGGCGGCGCGTTTTGCTGTCGGCATTATTTGCGGCATAGTTTTTGGTGGCGCGGCAAGCGTCAAGATAATGAAAGCGTTAACGCTTGAAGCGGTAATTGGACGAACAGAACTAATGCTCATTGGGTCGACCTCGGCGAGCCTTGCTTCTTGGTCGGCTCTGGGAGTGTTTAAACGTTTCAGGGAACGATTTAAGAATGCACCCCTGCCGGGCATTTTTCCTCCTGCAAGGAGCTCCGATGGGGAAGCTGGAAGTTCGAAACCAAACGCTCATCGCTAAGGCTGGAAAGATGTCGAGATAGACCGCGACATTTCTGGCTTAGCCAGCGAGAAGAGGACGAGCGTGGCGCGTTCAGCTTCGCGCTGCACTAGGGTCAAAACCCAATCAGACTGTTGATCATATTTGCGCTCTGTGATTCACTGTCTTTTACAGCAGGAGAATTCTGGCTTGATGACCGGCAGGGCGGTGATTGCGCCATTGCTTCCGACCAACCAGCCTGGCACTCATCGCACCGACGATCGCCGGCTCATCAGCGGAATCATACACGTCCTGCGATCGGGTTGCAGATGGCAGGATTGTCCAGCCTGCTACGGACCTCCAACAACCGTCTATAACCGCTTCCATCGCTGGTCAGCCAAAGGAATATGGCGGCGGATGTTTGAAGCTTTGGTGCAACGAACCGATCGGGACATCCATATGATCGACAGCACCACTGCAAAAGCACACCGC
Source organism: Pseudomonadota bacterium (assembly GCA_023451915.1). The sequence goes on from JAEXXS010000502.1 coordinate 5,427, forward strand.
TCTGCGGCTGGCGGAAAAGGGGTGCGATGCCGAAGCAATCGGTCGCTCGCGAGGCGGCAGATCGACAAAAATCCATGCTGTTGTCGATGGTTGGGGCCATCCAGTCGCGTTGCAAATAGCACCTGGGCAACGCGGAGACGCTCCCGTTGCCATCCCACTGCTCGAGCCTCTGCCCCAGACCCGCCTCTGTGCGGCAGACACTGCTTACGACGGCGACGCTTTGCGAGACTTCCTTGCAACGCGTGGTACGTAACTAGTCATTCCCAACAATCCAACTCGAAAGCGGATCAGGCCGTTTGACCCGATCGCCTACCGACGACGAAATATCATCGAACGCACCTTCTGCCGCGTTAAGGATTGGAGGCGTATCGCGACTCGATATGACAAGCTTATGATTAACTTCGCGGCGACATGCTACATCGCAGCCATCATAACATGGTGGATCATTGAGGCTGGAGCCTAGGGCGCAATGTGCACATAACGTTCACGCTGTCATTCTCGCTCGACAATCTGAATTCCGTTCTCACCTTTTTAGCGGCGCGGGCGGATCGACGCTGACAGCTGGCTTGGCGAGGACATTCCGCTGGGCGAGGAACGCGAGCTCTATTCCGTCGAGATCTGGCAAAATGGTGCGGTTGTGCGCCGCGAGCAGGTCACATCGCCCGGGTGGACTTATGCCAAGGCGATTCGCACCGCTGATGTGGGGGCCGGTGCGTTCCAACTGCGCGTCACCATGGTCAGCACGAAAATCGGCGCCGGTGATGCGGCTATACTCAATCTGGCGGCTGGCCTTTAATTTCTGGAGAAAAGACATGGCAGACGACAAGGCCTGGTATCTTTCCCGCACTGTCTGGGCGGGGCTGGTCTCGATTATTCTTGGGCTGGCGGGCGCTTTGGGGGTCGCAGACAGCGTCGTTGATCAAGGCGCGCTAACGGATGTTTTACTGCAACTGGCTGCTGCAATTGCTGGAATTGCTACGATATTCGGTCGCATCAAGGCAACTTCGCGCATTTCATAATTTCACAAAGCGTGATAGCAAAGGGAAATTATCCTTTAAGGTCTATAGCGAGAACAGCCTGTTCATG
>JAEXXS010000509.1 GCA_023451915.1 Pseudomonadota bacterium
CCGCCCACGACCTTCGCAGAAGTTCTCAAGTGTGGGCGCGCCTTGCATCATCCAGAAGACGGACGATACGGCATCGTCTGGAACGCGAGCCGCGGCATCGACATTGCTCACACCTTTATGTTCATTATTGGCTGCTGCGGTGCGCCTATATCGGACCTGGCGCAGGTCAAGGGAGGGTTCGAAAAGAAGGATCTGAATGGCAGCAAAGTTCGTGCGCTGATCGACAGCTATGCCGCGCAGGAAGCGCTGGAATACTTGCAGGAATTGGTGAGCATATCGCCGCCCAACATCCTTCATAAGTCGCGTCAGGCCGTTCTCGACACATTCATTCGCGGCAACTCGGCCATGGCCTATACGTGGTCGATCCACGCGACTAGGTTTGAAATGCAAATAGATTCCGCTGTAAAGCGTCGCGTGGCGTATTTGCAGCCGCCTTTCGGACGAGGTGGTCGAAGTCTGACCCCATTGGGCGGGTTCGTGTTCGCCATTCCAACAAACTTGCCTCCCGCCCGACAGGAAAGAGCAAAGCAGATCCTTGCCTGGATGTGCGGACCAGACGCCATGCTAGCCAGGGCGAAGGACGGACTTCCGCTCTCTCCGCTTTTCAGCCTCATGGGAGATCCGGGATCAAACGTCAATTCGCCCATCTACTCGCTGGTCAAATCGCTGTCGCAGCGACGGTTGCTCAACGTGTGGCAACGACCTGCAATACCCAAATACGTCCAGATTGAAACCATCCTTGGCGAAGAAGTCCATGATGCCCTCACCGGAAACAAACCGATGAAACTCGCGCTGGCAGATGCAAACGAGAGGATCAAGCGGATGGACCAAGACTAGGTGTCCAACGAAAGGTCTTCAGATGTCAGGACGAAGAAGTCCTGCTCCTCCAACCCGCAGGACGCCGCATGTCGAAATCGATCCAGGCAAATCGCATTGATCGCCATATCGATGTCCGCTTCCGCAGCAGCCTGCGCGATCAGACCGGTGTCCTTGACCATCTGCGAAACGGAGAATGCGGGCGGATAGTCGTTGCGCACAATATTATCTCGCTTGTACTTCAGGAGAGGGGACGTCACGGCGCTCTCGCAAATGATTTCCATCATTGTTGATCGTGAAAGACCTCCCGCGTGACCAAGCCGAAGGGCGTCCGCCATCAGGCTGGCGTTCGCGGCAACAAGGCTATTCAGGACGAGTTTTAAGAATCGCGCCTCCTCTTTTTGGCCGACATAATACTGACGGGAGGAGAATGCTTCGAGGATCGGCTGGCAGATATCGAAATCTTCTTTCGGCCCCGAAACGACGACGGTGAGCGACCCCGTCTCTGCTGTTTGCGTGCTGCCGGATACCGGGGCGCGGAGATAGCGCGGCGTCATCAATTCCCTGGCCACTTTGCTGGAAATTTTTGGCGAGACCGTACTGAGTTCGACGAATATTTGATCCGGTCGCAGCTTTCCGGCCAGACCGCTCTCGCCGGAGACGAGCTCGTCTAGAACTTGGTCGTTGGGAATCATCGACATGATGATGTCTGCGGCTTGCAAAAGGTCCTGAGGGGACGTTGCGAGACGAGCGCCATCGCCGATCACGGTCCGGCCATTCGCGGGATCGCGGTCATAGACGACTACATGATAGTTGGCGGCCAAGAGCCGACGCACCATCGGCTGCCCCATCTTGCCGACGCCCAGCCAACCGATTGTTGCTCTATTTTCCATGGCGCTTCCCTTTCTAAATTCACGGAAAGCTTCGCCCGCCACTGGCGCTCAATGCCAGTAGCTTTGTATCCAGAATGGATATTCTTCGTCTTGAATGCTTTCCCTCAACTCTTAGTTTTACTGAAAAATAAGCGGCGCCAATCCTGCCGAAAGAGGAGACAGCAACTGATGCTCTATGTAATTCACTGCGTCGATTTCGAGGATGCGCTTGACCGGCGTCTCGCAAATTATGACGCTCATAAGGCCTATCTCGCGGACGCTCCGGTGAAGACGGTTGTTTCGGGCCCGCTTGTCGCCGAAGGTGCAGACACGATGATCGGTTCGATGTTCATCGTCGAGGCAGGGAGCCTGGACGAGGCGACCGCCTTTAATCGAAACGATCCATTTCACGCTGCGCGGGTCTGGGCTGAGGTCCGCATCCATCCATTCATCATGCGCGTCGACAACCGCGGCACCAGGATGGAATAAAGCTAAGCGATGCTCTCGTTCTTATACTCCACGAACAAATCCCGGATTCTCTTTGGAGCTGGCGCGCTCGAAAAAGTTCCAGCCGAGATTAGGCGAATGGGTCTTCTGCGCGTGCTTGTTCTCTCCACCGGCGGCCAGGCCGAGGATGCCCTTCACCTCCACACCATGCTGGGAGACGCCAGCGTCGGGGTGTTTTCAGGAGCGGAGATGCATACGCCTGTCCATGTCACCGAGCGTGCGGTCGACATTGCCTTGTCCGCAAATGCGGATGGTGTGGTCGCCATCGGCGGCGGCTCGACGACGGGTCTCTCGAAAGCGATCGCCCTGAGGACCGGCCTGCCGCAGGTTGTCATCCCGACCACCTATGCTGGATCGGAAGTCACACCGATACTCGGACAGACCGAACGAGGCGTGAAGACCACAATCCGCGATCCTGCCATCCTTCCGGATATAGTGGTCTACGATCCCAACCTGACAATCGGCCTACCGGTGCCTCTAAGCGTGACCAGCGGCCTTAATGCAATGGCCCACGCGCTGGAAGGGCTCTATGCGAAGGATAGTAATCCCATATCAAGCATGATGGCGGTGGAAGGCATTCGTGCGCTCCATGCGGGATTGCCCGCCATTCATCGCAAACACGACGATGGCGAGGCCCGCTCCTCGGCGCTCTATGGCTCCTGGCTATGCGGAACTGTGCTTGGAACGGTAGGCATGTCCCTTCACCACAAGTTATGTCACACGCTCGGTGGGATGTTCGATCTTCCACATGCCGAAACCCACGCGATCCTGCTGCCTTACACGATCGCCTACAACGCCGAAGCAGCCGCTGGCGAACTGTCGCCGCTCCGCGATTGTTTCGGTGGTTCGATCCCGGCTGGCATCTTTGATTTCGCCCGGCGTCTTGAGGCGCCGCGCTCCCTTGCGGAACTGGGGATAGGCCTGTCCGAAATCGAGCGAGCCGCCAGCGAGGCCTTACGTAATCCTTATTGGAATCCTCGTCCTTTGGATATCGACGGCGTCCGCAGGCTATTGGTTATGGCACTGGAGGGCGCTCGACCGGACTGACGTAATCTGAGGAGAAACATAATGGTTCAGTATTTTTCCGAGGACCGCTCCGTTGAAGTGGTCAACGAACGAATGGCGGCGGGCGACCCACGCCTCGCCGAAATTATGACATCGCTCGTGCGCCATCTTCATAGTTTCGTCAAAGATGTTTCCTTGACCCAGGCGGAATGGGAGATGGCGATCGAGTTTCTGACGCGCACGGGACAAATCTGCTCTGAGGAGCGGCAAGAGTTCATTCTGCTCAGCGATACGCTTGGAGTCTCCATGCTGGTTGACGCCATCAACAACCGAAGACCCGCAGGCGCCACGGAGAACACGGTGTTCGGCCCTTTTCATGTGAAAAACGCACCTTTTAGGGAAATGGGCGCGCGGATATCGCTAGATAACAAAGGAGAAAGCTGTCGGTTTTTTGGCCGCGTGCTCGATTTGAATGGCACACCTATAAAAGGCGCAGCCATTGACGTCTGGTCGGACAACGCAGACGGCTACTATGACGTACAGCAACCCGATGTGCAGCCGAAATGGAACAACCGTGGGATTTTTGTCACTGGTGACGATGGTCGATATGAGTTCTTCGGAATTAAGCCCGTCTCCTATCCAATTCCTGATGACGGACCCGTCGGGCAGTTGTTGGCGCATCTCGGCCGACACCCTTACCGCCCGGCGCACATGCACTACCTGGTCACTGCTGAGCGCTTCGAGAGGTTGATAACGCACACATTCGTGAGCGGCGATCCTTATCTTGAATCGGACGCTGTCTTCGGGGTCAAACAGACCCTAATCGCCCCCTTCGAGCGTGCCGAGAGCGGCGACGCGATGTGGCAGTCCGAGTTTGATTTCATCCTCGTACCTTCAGGAAACCTCGAATGATCGTAATTCGATTTGCCGTTTCAAATCCCCTAAAAACTGTCGAGCGGGAACGGTTCCAT
>JAEXXS010000101.1 GCA_023451915.1 Pseudomonadota bacterium
TCGACATTCGCGGAAGATCAACGATCGGCGATTATATGATCGTCGCGTCGGGCCGTTCGCACCGTCATGTGACGGCTGTGGCCGACCATCTTTTGCAGGCGCTCAATGAAGCAGGCTGCAAGAATATCCGGGTCGAAGGGCTAGAAAGTGGCGATTGGGTCCTGATCGACACGGGCGATATCATCGTACACATCTTCCGACCGGAAGTCCGTGACTTCTACAATATCGAGAAGATATGGCTCGATGACGATTTCGACGACGAACGCGCGTTGGGAACCGTCCATTGATCTGTCGTCTGCTGCGACCCGGCAGATGCCAGAACTTCCTGCCATATTGAGGGCGCGATGCGTGTGACTGTTTTTGCCGTGGGCCGGATGAAAGCCGGCCCCGAACGGGAGTTGGTCGAGCGCTATTTCGACCGTTTTTCTAAAGCGGGTCCGCCTTTAGGACTTGAATTCGTCGGCGTGAGCGAAATCCCCGAAAGCCGCGGACAGACCGCTGATTTGCGCAAGGCCGAGGAAGCACAACGCATCCACGAAGCGCTGGATAATGGCGCGGCGCTTATCCTTCTTGACGAGCGCGGCAAGGCGCTGGGTTCCGAAGCCTTTGCCGAGCGTATCGGGCGCATGCGCGATGATGGCAAGCGGCAGCTGATCGTTGCTATCGGCGGACCGGATGGGCATGACCCGGCGTTGCGGTCGCGCGCCGATCTGGTGCTGGCGCTAGGCGAACTGACCTGGCCGCACCAGATTGCGCGCATTCTGATTGCCGAGCAACTTTATCGTGCTGCAACCATTCTGGCTGGCCATCCTTATCATCGGTCGTGACTCGGGGCGTTCGTGAAAGCGGGAGGACGGAACCATGTGGATCAAGCTACTCGATCATGTTCAACTGGCCATGCCGAAAGGCAGGGAAGATGAGGCGCGCGCCTTTTATGGCGCTCTTCTCGGCATACCAGAGGTGCCAAGCCGCAGAATCTAATCGCAAGAGGCGGTTGCTGGTTTGAAAGCGGCGCACTGAAAATTCATTTGGGCGTCGATCCGATTTTATCCCGGCGCGCAAAGCCCATCCAGCTTTTATTGTCCGTGATTTGAGGGCGTTGGTGCAGAGGTTGACCGATGCCGGATATGCCGTGACAGAAGATGAGCCTCTGGCGGGTTATAATCGCTGCTACGTTTCCGATCCATTCGGAAACCGGATAGAGCTGATGGAACCGACGACTCCGTCATCGTGAACTGGTCCGCACGGATTGAATTAAGTTTGACGAGCCAATGATGTCCCCAGACTTATGGTTGATGTTTCGTTAACGGTATCGGGATAGGTTGATCGGAGCCTGATTTTTGGCCCTGATTTTAGCCTTTTTTCGCCCTGATAGAACACGCATGAGTCCTGTACGTCCTTCCAGCAAGCTCTGGCTGCTCGCTCTCACGCGGGCGGGCTTTTTTGCGACCTGCACCATTATTGGCGCAGTCGGGTATCCCCTGTCCGGCTTTGCGCAGGATGCCTTGCAGCAGCAGCGCGATCAGGCGGCTGGCGAATATGAGAAGCTGACCGGCGAATTGACCGTAACCGGAGACAAGCTCAAGCAACTGGAAAGCGAGGTTGCGAGCCTGAAGAAAGATCAGGATACGATCACCGCCGCCTTGATCCAGTCGGCAAAGACCGACAAGAAATTGCAGCAGGATATTGCCGATATTGCTGAAAAGCTGGTCTCCCTGCACGAGCAGGAGGCCGGTATTCGCACGTCATTGCGGGCGCGGCGCGGCGTGCTGGCCGAAGTGCTGGCCGCCTTGCAGCGTATGGGCCTCAATCCGCCGCCTGCCATTCTCGTTCGTCCCGATGATGCGCTTGCCTCGGTGCGAAGCGCGGTGCTGCTTGGCGCCGTGGTGCCTGAAATGCGGGGTCAGGTGGAAGAGCTGGCTGGCGACCTGAAGGACATGCAGACCGTCACCGCCTCCATCACGCAGGAGCGCGAGAAGCTGCAGCAGACCCGCACCGTGCAGGCCGAAGAGCAAAAGCGCCAGTCGCTTTTGCTGGATGAAAAGAAGAAGCTGCAAGCCCAGTCCGAGCAGGAAATGGAAGCGCAGCGCAAGCGCTCCGAAGAGCTGGCGGCCAAGGCTGGCAGCCTCAAGGAACTGATCGATACGCTCGACAAGCAGATGGCGGGTGTGCGTGATGCCGCCGATGCAGCGCGCAAGGCCGAAGCCGAGCGTCTGGCGTCGGCCCGGGAGCGGGCAGGCGAGGCGACGCCCGATGACAATCATCTGCGCGCACAGACAAATTTCGCTTCCCTGCAGGGAAAACTGGTGCTGCCAGCGGCTGGCAAAACTGCACGCCGGTTCGGCGACAAGGATGGTGCTGGCGGCGCGATGATGGGGCAGGTGCTGGAAACCTTGCCTTCTGCCACGATTACGTCACCTTCCGATGGCGTTGTGCTTTATGCGGGACCGTTTAGATCTTACGGGCAACTCTTGATCCTCGATGCTGGCAATGGGTATCATATCGTGATGGCGGGCATGGGGCGAATCGATGTGGCGCAAGGCCAGTTTGTGCTGGCGGGAGAGCCGGTCGCGGCGATGGGGGATAAACTTCTCGCGAGTGTTGCGCCGATAGAGGTGGGCAATGGTGCGCCGTTGCTTTACATTGAATTTCGAAAAGATGGAAAACCCGTCGATCCGGCCCCATGGTGGACCGAGCGGCTTTCTGGAAGGACGTAAAAATGATACGTAAACTGTCGCTGCTGTTCGCCGGAGCCCTGATGGGAGCTTCCGCCATGGTGATGGTGCAGGGCGCTCCAGCTTCGACGGCTTTCGCAGCCGGGAAGGATGCTGACGTCTATAAAGACCTGGCGCTTTTCGGCGATATTTTCGAACGGGTGCGCGCGCAATATGTGACGCCGCCGGATGACAAGAAGCTGACGGAAAGCGCCATCAACGGCATGCTGACCTCGCTCGATCCGCATTCGTCCTATCTCAATCCGGAAGCTGCGCAGGATATGCGCGTGCAGACCAAGGGTGAGTTCGGCGGTCTCGGCATTGAAGTCACCATGGATAATGATCTGGTGAAGGTGATTGCGCCGATCGATGATACGCCTGCCTCGAAAGCCGGTGTTCTCGCAGGCGACCTGATCACCAAGATCGATGGTCAGGAAGTGCGCGGCCTCAGCCTCAACGATGCGGTCGACAAGATGCGCGGTGAAATCGGCTCATCGATAGAACTGACGCTCATGCGTCAGGGTGTCGACAAGCCGATCACGCTCAAGATTGCGCGCGCCGTCATCAAGGTGAAGGCCGTTCGTTACCGTGTCGAAAACGATGTCGGTTATGTGCGGGTGATTTCGTTCACCGAACAGACCGCGGAAGATCTCGGCAAGGCGATTAAGGATATTCAGAGCAAGATTCCGGGCGACAAGCTGAAGGGCTTTGTGCTTGATCTGCGCCTCAATCCGGGTGGCCTGCTCGATCAGGCCGTTGC
>JAEXXS010000164.1 GCA_023451915.1 Pseudomonadota bacterium
ATTACACCGCTGAATTCACCATCGACTGGCGCGGCATGTGCGCGCTGGCGGTCGTGATGATTATTCCGGCGCTGACCCTCACATTCATCGTCCAGAAACACCTTGTTGCTGGTCTGACGTTCGGCGCTGTTAAAGGTTGATAGAACTATGGCTCAGCTTTCCATCAAAAATCTCGTCAAGCGTTACGGCAATGTCGGCGTGGTGCATGGCATCAATCTCGAAATCGCGGACAAGGAATTTGTAGCGCTTGTCGGTCCGTCCGGCTGCGGCAAGTCCACGACGCTGCGCATGATCGCGGGTCTGGAATCCATTTCCGATGGCACGCTGGAAATCGGCGGCAAAGTGGTCAACGATCTGCCGCCGCGTGACCGCAACATCTCGATGGTGTTCCAGTCCTATGCGCTTTATCCGCATATGTCGGTGCGCGAAAACATGGGTTTCTCGCTGAAGATCGCCAAGCAGCCGCAGGCCGAAATCGACCGCCGCGTCGATGAAGCCTCCGCCATTCTCGGTCTCGAAGCGCTGATGGAACGCCGCCCGGCGCAACTCTCCGGCGGTCAGCGCCAGCGCGTCGCCATGGGCCGCGCCATCGTGCGCAACCCGGAAGTGTTCCTGTTCGATGAGCCTTTGTCGAACCTCGACGCCAAGCTGCGTACCCAGATGCGCACCGAAATCAAGAAGCTGCATGCCAAGGTGCAGTCGACGGTTGTTTACGTGACGCATGATCAGGTTGAAGCCATGACGCTTGCCGACCGCATCGTCATCATGCGCGATGGCCATATCGAACAGGCCGGAACCCCTGATGAAGTCTTCAAGCGCCCGGCGACGCAGTTCGTTGCCGGTTTCATCGGTTCCCCGCCGATGAACATGGCCGAGGCGACGGTGACGGGTGGCGATCTGGTTTTCGCCAATGGTGACCGCCTGCCGCTGCCTGCCCAGTTCCAGGGCAGGGCCAAGGATGGCTCCAAGGTAATGTTCGGCCTGCGTCCGGACGATATCTTCCCGAAAGGCCATGGCATTTCCACCAGTGACGCCGTGCATGAAAAAGACATGCGCGTTTCGATCACCGAACCGCTCGGCAATGAAACGCTGGTCTTCGTGGAATTCGCAGGCAAGGAATGGGTGGCGCGCATGCTGAACCCGCGTCACCTGCAACCGGGCGAAACCATCACCATGCAACTCGATCTGTCGCAGGCGCATCTGTTCGATGCGGCAAGCGGCAAGACTTTAGCTCAGAACGGGGCGGCTTAATCATGGCGCGTATCGAAAAAGTTGAACTGCGCATGGTCGACCTTCCGCCGAAGGTCAAGCGCACCGACGCGATCCAGAGCTTCATCAGTCAGGAAACGCCGATTGTCACCATCACCGACAGCGACGGCGCGGTCGGCACGGGCTACAGCTACACAATCGGCACCGGCGGTTCGTCCGTCATGCGCCTGTTGAGCGACCATCTCGTGCCGCTCATCATCGGTGAGGACGCCGATTGCATCGAAGCCATCTGGCGCAAGCTGGAATTCGCAACCCATGCCACCACCATCGGCGCGATCACCGCGCTGGCGCTGGCTGCGGTCGATACCGCACTTTGGGATCTGCGCGCCAAGAAGCAGGGTCTGCCGCTCTGGAAGCTCGCAGGCGGCGCCAAGGAAAGCTGCCCGCTTTATACGACCGAAGGCGGCTGGCTGCATATCGAGAAGGAAGCGCTGGTCGAGGATGCGCTTGCCGCCAAGGCCAAGGGCTTTACCGGTTCCAAGGTCAAGATCGGCAAGCCGCATGGTTCTGAAGATTATGCGCGCCTGTCCGCCGTGCGTGCGGCGCTTGGCGACGGCTTTGAAATCATGACCGATTGCAATCAGGGCTTTACGGTGGATGAAGCCATTCGTCGCGCCGAGCGCCTGAAGGAGCTTGATCTGGCATGGATCGAGGAGCCGCTTCCGGCTGACGATCTCGACGGTCATATCCGTCTGACGCGCTCCACCCCGACGCCGATTGCGGTCGGCGAATCCATCTATTCGATCCGCCATTTCCGCGAATATATGCAGAAGGGCGCTTGCTCCATCGTACAGGTGGATGTGGCGCGTATCGGCGGCATCACGCCCTGGTTGAAAGTCGCCCATGCGGCGGAAACATTCGACATTCCGGTCTGCCCGCACTTTTTGATGGAGCTGCATGTCAGCCTCGTCTGCGCGGTGCAGAATGGGCGCTATGTCGAATATATTCCGCAGTTGGATGACCTCACCACCAAGGGCATGGAAATCCGCGACGGTCGCGCCATTGCACCGTCCGAGCCGGGTATTGGTATCGCGTGGGATTGGGAGGCCGTGCGCGCCCGGTCGATTTCGGAATTCACCCGCGAGATCACGGAGGCGGCATGACGTCTCCATCGAAACAGCGCATGGGCATGGTGATTGGGCTCCATGCGGATAAGATCGCAGAATATAAAAAGCTGCACGCTGCCGTGTGGCCGGAAATTCTTGCGCTCATTTCGGAATGCAACATCACCAACTATACGATCTTTCTGAAAGAGCCGGAAAACCTGTTGTTCGGCACATGGGACTATGTCGGCAGCGATTTTGACGCCGACATGAAGAAGATGGCCGACAACCCGAAAAATCAGGAATGGTGGTCCGTCTGTATGCCATGCCAGAAGCCGCTCGAAACCCGCAAAGAGGGCGAGTGGTGGGCGATGATGGAAGAGGTGTTCCATCTTGACTGAGGCTTTCGATCCAAAGCAGCTGCGTCAGTGGTGGGCCAAGCCGTCCACGCCGAAGCCCATCATGATCTTCGGCGCGGGAAGCATTGTCGGCGACGCGCATCTGCCCGCCTATAAGAAGGGCGGCTTTCCGGTTGCAGGTATTTTCGATCCCAATCTGGACAAGGCTAGAGAACTGGCCGACCAGTGGGGCATCACGGCTTTTGCCAGCGCTGAGGAAGCGCTTGCTGTCGAAGGCGCGATCTTCGATCTGGCGACGCCGCCATCAGCCCATGCGAAAATCCTGTCGCAATTGCCGGAAGGTGCAGCTGTTCTGATCCAGAAGCCGATGGGCAGCGACCTTGCCGCAGCAACAGAGATCCTGAAGGTGTGCCGCGCGCGCAATCTGAAAGCGGCGGTGAATTTCCAGCTGCGTTTCGCGCCGATGATGCTCGCGCTTTATGACGCCGTCGATAAGGGCTTGCTCGGCGACGTGGTGGATTTCGACGCATGGCTGGCGCTTGCCACGCCATGGGGTCTGTGGCCGTTCCTCAAAGGTCTGCCGCGCATCGAGATTGCCATGCATTCGATCCATTATCTGGATTTCATCCGCGGTCTGCTCGGCAATCCGCTCGGTGTTCACGCCAAGACCATCGGTCATCCGAACCACGACGTGGCCCAGACCCGCACCGCCGCAATCCTCGATTATGGCGACCGCGTCCGTTGTGCTCTGTCGGTCAATCATGACCATGATTTCGGCCGCAAGTTCCAGGCCTGCGAGTTCCGCATTTGCGGTACCGAGGGCGCGGCCTATGTGAAGCTCGGCGTTAATCTCGACTATCCGCACGGCGAGCCGGACGAGCTTTGGATCAAGCCCAAGGGTGGTGACGACTGGGTTTCCGTGCCGCTCGAAGGGGCCTGGTTCCCGGATGCTTTCCTCAATCGCATGGCGCAGTTGCAGCGTTTCGCAACAGGCGAAGATGCTGGGCTGGTTGGTTCTGTCGAAGATGCCTGGCACACCATGGCGCTGGTCGAGGCTGCCTATCAGTCGAGCGCTGCGCCCGCCACGCCGCTTGCCGCAAAACCGGAGGTCTGATCATGGCCGAACAGAAAATCTACTACGAAGACTATGAAATGAACCATGTGCGCCTCACCACGGGCCGCACCATCACCGAAACCGATTTCGTGGTTCATGCCGGGCATACGGGCGATTTCTTCCCGCATCATATGGATGCGGAATTCGCCAAGACCTTGCCGGGCGGCCAGCGCATTGCGCATGGCACCATGATCTTTGCCATTGGCGTCGGCCTCACGGCAACGTTGATCAACCCGGTTGCTTTTTCCTATGGTTATGATCGTCTGCGGTTTATTCGTCCGGTACATATCGGCGACACGATCCGCACGCGGGTTACGATCAGTGCGAAGGAAGACGATCCCAAGCGC
>JAEXXS010000182.1 GCA_023451915.1 Pseudomonadota bacterium
CCGTGCAGGCGATAGCCGGTATCGCCACCCTTGTTGAACAGATAGAGCGCACGCGCGCCGAGCGGATTCCTGAGACCCGGATCCATGCCGTTGCGGAACTTTGCCAGTTCCGGCTGACGCTTGATCATGGCCGATGGCGGTGTCCAGGTTGGCCATTCGCGCTTCATGGCGACATGCGCTGTGCCCGACCAGCCAAAGCCCTCACGCCCGACACCGATGCCATAGCGCATCGCCTTGCCTTCCGGCATGATGTAATAGAGGAACTTCGCCTGCGTATCGACGATGATCGTGCCGGGGGCCTCATCGGTCGGATAGGTCACGATCTGGCGACGATATTGCGCCGGTATCTTCTCGCTCGGAATGGCAGGAAGCACATAGCCTGCATCGGTGACCGACGAATAAGAAGCCGTGTAGAACGTTCCGCCGACAGTAGAGCAGCCAGCAAGTGCGCCTGCAAGAAAGAGTGCCGCCGTCAGTTTTAAGACGCGAGAATTCATGCATTCCCCCAAGATAGAATCAATATGCCGTCAAAGGAGCGAATCGCCCATTCATGCTTGAAGATGCGCCAGTATTGTTAACCGTGCGTTAACCGTAAATTGAAAAATTCTTTATTAGGACATTTTTCTGCCTTTTTTCGCCTTGTTTGAAGGCCAATTCCTCTAAAAACGACACAAAGAATCGGACGTTTTCGGTTGTTTCGCCCTGAAACCACACGCAAAATGCCGCCATGCCCATCGTGATTCCCAATCAGTCTCATCCGCTGTCCGACGGACGGCAATCGGAAAACGCCATGCTCGTGCGCCGTGGCGTGCAGCGCCTGTTTCTCGATATGGGGCTTGCGACCTTGCCGGAATTGCCGCTCGCCTCCGGTCGTCGCGCCGACCTGATCGCGATCAGCCGCAAGGGCGAGATATGGATTGTCGAGATCAAGTCGTCGATCGAGGACTGGAAGGCGGATCGCAAATGGCCGGACTATCGCGCCTATTGCGACCGGCTGTTTTTCGCCACCCATCCGGCGGTGCCGCGCGAGATATTCCCGGAGGAATGCGGCTTCATTCTCTCGGACGGCTATGGCGCGGAAATCCTGCGCGATGCGCCCGAACACAAGCTGGCCGGAGCCACACGAAAAGCCCTGATGCTACGCTTTGCCCGCGCAGGCGCGGCGCGCCTGACCTATGCCGAACTTTCCGGACTGGAAATGCCGGGCGGCGATTTCTAAACAAAGAAGCGGGGAGACCGCTGTGGTTTCCCCGCTTTTCAATGCTATCGCAGAGGTGTTTACTGGCGCGACCGGCTGCGGCTGATCGCAATGATGGCGACCAGAGAAATCAGCACCGTCACCAGCAGATAGGCTGCAACCGCATGCCAGCTGCCTTCATATTTGGCGAGCAGCCAGGTGGCGATCAGCGGCGCAGTACCGCCAGCCAGCGCAGCACCCAGCTGGTAGCCGAGCGTGATGCCGGTATAGCGCACCTTGGTTGCAAAGATTTCCGACGACAGCGTACCCAGAACAGCGGTGATCGGTGACCACAGAACCCCGAAGCTGATAACCGTTGCCAGCGTCAGGCCCCAGACGGTCCTGGTATCGAGCAGCATGAAGTAGGGAATGACGAACAGGCCAAGCAGAATGCAGCCGACGATATAAACCGTCTTGCGGCCAACATAATCGGAAACGAGACCCATAGTCGGGATCAGGATCGAAGCGACCAGCGCGCCGATCATCACGGCATTCAGCGCCGCGCTCTTGTCGAAGCCGAGCGTGCTCACCGCATAGCTCACCACGAAGGTGGAGAAGATATAGAACGGAGCGGTTTCCACGACCTTCAGGCCTGCGGCGATCAACACTTCGCGCCAATGGTTCTGAAGGGTTTCAACCAGCGGCCTCTTGGCGACATTGCCGCTTTCCTTCGCCTGCTTGAAATCGGGCGTCTCATCGAGACCGTTACGGATCCAAAGGCCGAGGAAAACCAGACCGGCGCTCAAAACGAAGGGAACGCGCCAGCCCCATGCCATGAAGGATTCATCCGGCAGGGTGACCATCAGGCTGACCGAAAGCGTTGCCAGCAACATGCCGATGGTCACGCCGACCTGCGGAACGCTGCCAAAGAAGCCCTTCCGGTTGGCAGGTGCATATTCATAAGCCAAAAGCAGAGCGCCGCCCCATTCGCCGCCAATGCCCAGCCCCTGCACCATGCGCAGCAGGATCAGCAGGATGGGAGCCCAGACGCCGATATGCTCATAGGTCGGCAGCAGGCCGATGAGAACGGTTGCGCCACC
Source organism: Pseudomonadota bacterium (assembly GCA_023451915.1). The sequence goes on from JAEXXS010000182.1 coordinate 2,278, forward strand.
CATCAGCGACAGCGTGATGACCAGCGTCTTTTTGCGGCCAATACGGTCGCCAATATGCGCGAAGATCACGCCGCCGAGCGGACGGATGAAGAAGGTCAGCGAAAACGACAGATAAGACAGCATCAACCCGACAACAGGGTCAAAGTTGGGGAAGAACAGCTTGTTGAAAACAAGCGCGGCAGCGGTGCCGTAGAGAAAATAGTCGAACCATTCGATGGAGCTGCCAGTCAAGCTGGCGATAAGCGCACGCCGGCGGGCGGCAGCGCTTGAAGATGCATCAGTATGAGCAGTCATGTGTTGCCTTGAATGTTAGATAGCGCATTCGTGCACAAGAGAACCCGGCTGCGGTGGGAGAGGACGCAGCATTCTCCTCCGAATGGCCCTAGAGCGGCGTCATGACCGCTCTAACTATTTGTTTTGGGAGCACATTTTATCCGAAAACCGTTTCACAATTTTCGGGATGGAGCTTAGTTGCCCGATTATTATAGATTTTTATATTCAACTTTAGAACAATCCACTAGATATGGTGCATAAAGCCGGGAATTTAACTTTGAAATTCTCTCCAATAAAAAAATCCAGCAAAACGCCGAGGTTTTACTGAATTTTTCACTAGAGCGGTTCCGGTTAAAACGAAATCGTGGAACCGCTCTATCTATTTGTTTTTACGCATTATCCGACGCAAAACCGCTACGCACTTTTGCTGGAAATGCTCTAGATTAACAAACGAATAATTTTCGGCGGGCGAAGGCCGAATGCCCAAACAAGGTCTCAGCGCGGCGCGCGCTTGGCGAGAATGCGCTGCAAGGTGCGGCGATGCATGTTGAGGCGGCGGGCGGTTTCGGAAACATTGCGCTCGCACATTTCATATACGCGCTGGATATGCTCCCAGCGGACACGATCGGCGGACATCGGGTTTTCCGGTGGCGCGACCTTTTCGCCCGGACGGCGGGTCAGAGCGGCAAAAACCTCATCTGCATCGGCGGGCTTCGACAGATAGTCGATAGCGCCGAGCTTCACCGCATTCACGGCGGTGGCGATATTGCCATAACCGGTGAGGACGATGGCGCGCGTATCGGAACGGCGCAGGCGAATGGCTTCGATGACGTCGAGACCGTTGCCGTCTCCCAGCCGCATATCCACCACGGCATAGGCGGGCGGTGCGGCCTTGGCTGCGGCGATGCCTTCTTCAACCGATTCCGCTGTGGTCACCTGAAAACCCCGGCTTTCCATGGCGCGGGCCAGGCGTTGCAAGAAAGGTTTGTCGTCATCAACCAGAAGAAGGGTGGGGTCGTTGCCTATGGCTTCGCTGTCTTCCTGCTTCAAGTCGTCCATCGGGTGCTTCCTGCCTGTATTTTTGATCCCTTATTGATACCCCTGCGTCAAAAAGTCAAATAGCCATTGAATCGTTGAAGCAATTTCTA
>JAEXXS010000231.1 GCA_023451915.1 Pseudomonadota bacterium
GCATTGGCCACAACCGCATCAACACGACCGCTGGTCAGGTCGAAATTGTGTTCTTCGGCGGTCTTGTACTCACGCACATCCGCGCCATCCTTGAAATACTGTTCCATGAAGGCGGAAGCGGTTGTGGAACCCTGAACGCCGACGGTCTTGCCGTTGATTTTCTTGGCAATTTCCTCGAGCACTGGCTTGGCTGCATCGGAATCGACATTCAGCGGCTTGCCACCTTCCGGCAGATCGGCGAGGTCGCTGTCATCCATGACTGCGAAGGAGTTGATGGCTGCCGCATAAGGCGACGAAAACGCAATCACTTCCTCACGCTTCGGCGTGATGCTCATACCCGCCATGATGGCGTCATACTTGCCAGCGGTCAGCGATGGAATGATGCCGTCCCAGTTCTGAGCAGTGATTTCGCATTTCGCTTTCAGGCGCTCGCAAAGGTCTTTGGCGAGATCAATCTCGAAGCCTTCCAGCACACCGTTCGGGCCGGAAAAATTCCACGGTGCATAAGCACCTTCGGTCGCAATGCGCACGACATCTTCGGCCTGCGCGGTCGGGGCAACGGCGAGAACGCCAAGGACGGAAAGGACGAATTTCAGTTTCATATGTTCACCTCTGTTAGAAAACCGATTGTTCGGTTCATGCGTTTTGTTTGGAAATGAATTGCCGGAACCGTTCGCTTTTGGGGTTGCCAAAAACCTCGTTCGGCGTGCCTTCTTCTTCAATCACGCCTTGACGCAGAAATACGACACGGCTGGAAACATCGCGGGCGAAGCCCATCTCATGGGTCACGACCAGCATGGTGCGCCCCTCTGCCGCCAGATCGCGCATGACCTTCAACACCTCGGCCACCAGTTCGGGGTCAAGCGCGGAGGTTGGTTCGTCGAACAGCATGATCTTCGGGCGCATTGCTAATGCGCGGGCAATTGCGGCGCGCTGCTGCTGTCCGCCGGAAAGATGCGCGGGATAGAAGTTGCGCTTATCTGCTATGCCGACCCGCTCCAGCAGTGCTTCAGCCTCGGCGATGCATTCCGACCGGTTTCGCTTCTGTACATGGACAGGCGCTTCGATCAGGTTTTCGAGGATAGTCAGATGCGACCACAGATTGAACGACTGAAACACCATCGTCGCCTGACCGCGCAGCCGCTGAACCTGTTTCGCATCGGCTGGACGCGGCGCACGTCCCGGCTGCTGGTCGAGCTTGTACGCCTCACCGTGAATAGCCACGCTGCCCGCATCCGGCACTTCCAGCATATTGATACAGCGCAGCAGTGTGGATTTGCCGGAACCGGATGCCCCCAAAATGGAGATGACTTCACCTTGGTGGGCCTGCAATGAAACTGAATGCAGAACCTTGTGCGCGCCGTAGCATTTTTCGAGGTTCTTGATCTCGACCGCAGGCGTTTCGAAACGTTGCATTATGAGTTTCCTCCGGCGGTATGCACGATGACAGGCTGACGCTGAGCCGCCGAAAGGCGGTATTCCAGCAGTTTGAAGATTCTGGTGACCACGAAATTCAAGAGGAGATAAATCGCGCCTGCGCAGATGAAGACTTCGACCGGTCGATAGGTGGCGGAAATCAGCTTGGCCGCCAGCCCTGTCACTTCCATCATTGTGATGGTTGATGCCAGCGCGGTGGACTTCACCATCAAGATGACTTCATTCGAATAGGCGGGCAGCATCTGCCGCAAAGCCTGCGGTGCCAGAATGCGACGGACGAGTGTGAAGCCGCTCATGCCATAAGCGCGCGCCGCTTCGATCTGCCCCGTCGCAACCGAGAGAACGCCGCCACGTATGATTTCGGCGCTATAGGCAGCAGTATTGAGCGCGAGAGCCAGCACCGCGCACCAATAGGGTTCGCGTAGAAATGGCCAGAGAAAGCTCCTGCGCAGTTCGGGAAACTGGCTGAGACCGTAATAGATAATGTAGAGCTGGACGAGCAGCGGGGTGCCGCGCAGCACGAAGATATAACCGCGTGCAATGAGATCCAGCATCAGATTGCCCGACAGACGCATCGTGGCCAGTATGGTGGCCAGCACGGCGCCGCTGATAACGGATAGCGCCATCAGTTGCAGCGTCAGCGGGATACCCCGGCATAGCTGAACAAAACTGTCGAACATGAATGGGAGGTCGAGAAAGCTCATACGGCCCTCCGAATGCTGCGCATCGCGCGCTTTTCGGCGTTCTTGAACAGCAAGCCCGATACGAATGTGATGGCGAGATAAAGCAGCCCGGCAGTCAGGAAGAAGGTGAAAGGCTTGCGGGTCGATCCAGCGCCGATTTGCGCCTGACGCATCAGCTCGACCAGTCCAACGACCGAGATTAGGGCGGATTCTTTCAAGACAAGCTGCCAGACATTGCCGATGCCTGGAATGGCGAAGCGCGCCGCCTGCGGAACCATAATGCGGCGGAACAACAGACGCGGTGGCATGCCATAGGCCTTGGCTGCCTCGATTTCGCCTTTGGGGAGCGCAAGCACTGCGCCGCGATAAACTTCCGCCTGATAAGCGCCCGATACCACACCGATGGCCAATGCACCGGTGATGAAGATTGGCGCACTGACGAAGCCTTGTCCGCCGAACAATGCGCCGATTTGGCTCAACACGGCGCTGCTGCCGAAATAAAACAGATAAATCACCAGAAGATCGGGGATGCCGCGCAGCAATGTCGAATAGCCGTCAGCCGCAATTCTGAGAATGCGCTGCGACGAGAATGAAGCGGCCGCGGCAATCATGCCGAACACTGCGCCTGCCGCAAAACCGCAAAAGGCGACCGCGAGTGTCATGCCGGTAGCCCGGAGCATATCATAGCCCCAGCCGTCTTCGGCAAAACCCATCAAATCGAGATATGCGCTGACCGCACCCAACTGGCTAGTTCCCTTTTTATGTTCGGTGCTTTCGTCGCGCCGATACGTTTATGGGAGTGGTTTGACAGCGGGGCTCAATACAGTCAAATTCGAAATGAAGCCTAGAGCATAACCGAATATTATGGTGAAACATGAACCTCCGTCAGGTCGAAGCGTTTCGAACCGTCATGCTGACCGGAAAAATGACTGCCGCAGCGGAACTGATGTCGATCACGCAGCCCGCCGTGAGCCGACTGATCCGCGACTTTGAGATCGACACGAAACTCAAGCTCTTCAACCGTCGCGGAAACCAGTTGATCCCTACGCAGGCGGCCATGACGCTGTTGCAAGAGGTCGAGCGGGCCTATGTCGGGCTCAATCGCATCAGGAGTTTCGCCGACGAGATTAGCCGTCAGAATGCGGGCATGTTGCGGATCGCGGCCATGCCCGCGCTTGCAAACGGCATCATGCCGCGCTTCCTTGCCCGCTTTCT
>JAEXXS010000234.1 GCA_023451915.1 Pseudomonadota bacterium
GCGACATCGGCGATGATATTGAGAATGACATAGGCCGCACCGAAGACGAGGGCCGCAGCCTGCACGAGCGGAAGGTCACGCTTGGAAACGGCGTCAACCATGAAGCGGCCAAGGCCGTTATAGTTGAAGACCGCTTCGACCAGCACCACGCCGGTGATGAGGTAAGCGATGTTGAACGCCACCACATTGACGATTGGCGCTGCCGCATTGGGCAAAGCGTGCTTGGTCACAACGCGCTTGGTGCGCAAACCTTTCAGATAGGCGGTTTCGACATAGGCCTGATCCATAACCGACAAAACGGCGGTGCGGGTCATGCGCATCATCTGCGCAACGGTCACCAGAACCAGTGTCAGTGCGGGCAGGGCCGTGGCCTGAATCCATTCAAGGAACGTCATGCCTTCATAGGTATCGGCAAGGCTCGGCAGCAGGTTGAAGCGGATCGAAAGGAACAAGATCAGCAAAAGGCCGAGGAAATATTCAGGCAGCGAAACGAAGGCGAGCGCCACGATATTCACAACGCGGTCGAAGATGCCGCCACGCTTAACCGCGGTGATGAGGCCAAAGAGAATGGCGACCGGGACACTGATGACTGCTGCAAAGGCTGCAAGCGCCATCGTATTCCAGAAGCGCGGCCACAGGAGATCGGCAACCGGTTGCTGATTGGCAAGCGAGGTGCCGAGATCGCCGGTCACGAAACCTGCCAGCCATGCGAAATAGCGTGCGAGGACCGGTTGATTAAGGCCGAGGCTTTCGCGCAGCGTCGCAAGCGCTTCCGGCGTGGCATTCTGACCGAGAATGGCGGACGCCACGTCACCCGGCAGGATCTGCGTGCCGGCGAAAATCAACGCCGACACGAGGAACAGCGTGAGGAGCCCGAGCCCCACACGCTTAATGATTAGAACGAACATTTATGCTTCCAGCCAGACTTTTTCGGCAAGGCGCGCACCCATCAGATTGAACATCGGATGCGTAGTCACGCCCTTGAGCTTCTTGGAGGTGGCGTCGAGATAGTCACCGAACATTGGAATAAGCGCGCCGCCATCATTGCTGATCATGGCCTGCAATTCGGCGTAAATTTCCTTGCGCTTGGCTTGATCAAGCATCGCGCGGGCCTCAAGCAGCTTGGCGTCGAAATCGGCGCTCTTCCAATGCGTATCGTTTTGCGATGCGTTGGATGCATAAGCGACCGACAGGGCCTGATCGGCAGTCGGGCGACCACCACGATAAGACATGCAGAACGGCGCCTTCATCCAGACATTATCCCAATATCCGTCAGCGGGTTCACGCTTAATATCGATCTCGATGCCCGACTTGGCGGCGGCCGTGCGGAAGATCGCAGCGGCATCGACAGCGCCCGTGAAGGCAGCATCGGAGGCGGACAGCTGGATTTTCAGCGAATCCATGCCTGCCTGCTTCAGGTAGAACTTGGCCTTTTCCGGATCATAGGCCCGCTGCGGCAGTGCGGCGTCGAAAAACGGGTCGGTGCTCGGGATCGGATTGTCGTTGCCGAGACGTCCGTAGCCGCGCAAGGCGGTCTTGAGCATCTGTTCACGGTCGATGGCGTGCTTGACGGCAAGACGGACATTGTTGTCGGTAAAAGGCGCCTGCGTGCAATCCATCAGGAAGGAGAAGTGCTGGCCGCCGGACGACTGGACGATGTTGAGGTTCGGATTGCGCTTCAGCAGATCGACGGTCTTGAAGTCAAGCTGGTTGATGGCGTGCACCTGACCGGACATCATGGCGTTGGTACGCGCAGACACGTCGTTGATAACGATGACTTCAACCGCATCGACCCATGCCGTGTTCGGCTTCCAATAGCTTTCATTGCGCGTGAAACGCGAACGCACGCCCGGCTGGAAACGCTCGAAGACGAAAGGTCCGGTGCCGACCGGCTTGTTGAAATCGGTCCAGTCCTTGGGAACCACGAGGAAGTGATAATCGGACAGGATGTAAGGCAGATCTGCGTTGCCGCTCTTCAGTGTGATCTTGACCGTGTCGGCATCGACCTTGGCGACATCGGTGAATTCCGAGGCGAGCGAACGAGCGCCAGATGTGGTGTCGCCGCGATGCAGGTTGATCGAATAGATAACGTCGTCGGCGTCAAGCGTTTTGCCGTTATGGAAGGTCACGCTCTGACGAACCTTGAAGGTCCATTCCTTGGCGTCGGCTGACGGTTCCCAGCTTTCGAACAGCTCAGGCACAGCCTTGTTGTTGGCGTCGATTTCGACAAGGCCGTTCATCAGCATGTAGGCCTGATTGACCGGAACCCAATCTTTCAGAAGGCGCGGATCGAAATTGTCGGTTGTGCTACCGCCGCCGATGCCGAGCTTGAGCACTCCGCCTTTCTTTGGCGCGCCTTCGCCTGCCGCAGCGGCGGGCGAGGTGATCAGGTCGCTCATGCCGGTGATGCCCACCAGGCCGAGGCCGGCTGCGCCTGCCATGAAAGAGCGACGCGTCAATTGAAACTGGCTTTTTTGCTCAGGCATTCTGAACCCCTGTGTTTAAGTCATAGCTTATCGGCTTTTGCGGGTGGGGTAGCTTACTGTAGCCCTTGTTTTCAAGGGTTGATGTCGGATTTCTGGGTATGACTTTTAAGCATACCCCCATGCGAAATGTGCGTCTTGGCATTTGCGCGAACAGGAATAAAGGAGCGTCCAACAGTACCGCAGGGG
>JAEXXS010000288.1 GCA_023451915.1 Pseudomonadota bacterium
AATGCTGTCCAGGATGTCCCTCTATGGCTTATCTTGAAACGCGCGGCCTCGGCAGGGATTTTCCCGGTGTGACCGCTCTGGATGGGGTCGATCTCCAGATTGAGCTCGGACGCACCCATATTCTCGCGGGCGAGAACGGCGCGGGTAAATCCACCCTCGTGAAAATTCTGACCGGGACCGACCACGCGTCGCGCGGTCAGGTTCTGATCGACGGGCGCGATCCTGTGTCCGATCCGACGCTCTATAAGAATGTCGCCTATGTTCCGCAGGAACTGACCCTGTTCCCGCAGATGAGCGTGGCGGAAAACCTGTTCATGCCGTTCAGTCGAACAGGTCATGGTGGATTTCTGGTCAATCGCACCGCGTTGATGGAAGAGGCCAAAACCTATCTGGACCGGTTCGGTATCGAGGCGCATCCGCATCAGCTGGTGGCCAATATATCGGTGTCCGACCAGCAGCTTTTGCAAATTGCGCGCGCCTGCACCAATTCGCAGATGAAGGTCCTCATTCTGGACGAACCGACATCGTCACTGACGCGTGTGGAGGTCGAACGCGTTTTCAAGGTCATTCGAAGCCTGCTCGACCGCGACCATGCGATTGTGTTCATCAGTCACAAGATGGATGAAGTCTTTCAGATTGGCGATGATTATACGGTCCTTCGCAACGGCACAAAGATTGAAAGCGGCAAGATCAGCGACGTGACGGAGGCGGATCTTATCCGCGCCATGTCCGGCCGCGATCTCGCGCTGGACGAGCATTTCCGACCATCGGGCGCGATCGGCGCGCCGATCATGGAAGTACGAGGACTTTCCGGCCCGCGCTTTGAAGACGTCAGCTTTGATCTGCGTAAGGGTGAAATTCTGGGCTTTGCCGGACTGGTCGGCGCAGGCCGTTCGGAAGTCATGCAAACCATCTTCGGTTTTCTCAAGGCCCGAGCCGGAAGCGTGAAGGTCGAGGGCAAGGATTGGGCATTGAACGACACGTCGCGTTCTGTGGCTGGCGGCATGCTCTATCTTTCAGAAGAGCGCAAACATCACGGGATTTTCCCGCTGCTGTCGCTGCGTGAGAATATCGGTCTGTCGGTACTTTCTCTGACCAGCGGTTCGCTTGGCATCAACGACCGGCGCGAACGTAATATTGTTCAGAAGATTATCGACGATTACGGTATTCGCACCTCCGGTATGGGCAAGCGCATATCGCAGCTTTCGGGCGGTAATCAGCAAAAGGCGATTATCGGGCGGGCCATGGCAACGCGTCCGCGTGTGCTGATCTTCGATGAGCCGACCAAGGGCATCGATATCCGCACCAAGACCGAAATCTATCGGATCATGAAAAATCTGGCCGAGGAGGGTGTGGGCGTCATCCTTGTTTCCTCGGAACTGAATGAATTGAAGAAATGCGCAAGCCGCATCGTCACGATGCATAACGGGCGCATCACCGGCGAGTACGACGCCACCGAAACCAACAATGAAACACTCGTAGGCGCGATCTTTGGAACTGAGGTAAAAGCCGATGCAAACTAAACCGCTTTCCAACTTGATACGCACGCCGCTTGCAGGCGTATTCTTCGCTCTGCTGGTAATTTTCATCCTGTCGGCAGTGATTTCACCCTACTTCCTTACGCCATATAATCTTTCCGTCGTCGCACGAGGATTGGCCTTTGTGGGTCTCATTACCATTGCACAGTCTATGCTCATGGTTCTGGGGGAACTTGATCTATCGCTCGGCGTCATCGGCGGCCTGTGCGGCGTCGTCTCCGGTATCCTGATGGTCAAACTGGGTATCGAGCCTTATACCGCCATGCTTATGGCGCTGTGTCTCGGTGCTTGCCTTGGCTTGCTTAACGGCCTGCTGGTTACCGTTCTCGGCTTGCATTCGCTGGTTCTCACCATCGGTACGGCGGGTATTTTCGGCGGGGCCAATCTTGTGCTGACGCGCGGCGTCGCGATTACGGGCATACCACGCGATGTGCAGTTTCTTGGGCGCGGTGATTTCTTCGGCGTTCCAGTACCATTTCTGGTGATGATTGCGGCACTTCTGGTTGCAACCTTTGTGATGCTGAAAACACCGTTCGGTCGCTATATGTACGCAATCGGCAACAACCGTGACGGTGCGCGTATGCTGGGTATTCGCGTCAATCGCGTGCGTCTTCTGGTGTTCGTCGTGGCGGGCGCCATCGCGGCGCTGGCCGGTGTGCTGATGGTGGCCCGTCTGGGAACGGCGCAACCGTCTATAGGCGATAGCTGGGTTCTGGCCCCGATTGCCGCCTCTGTTATTGGTGGTGTCGCCACCACAGGCGGTATCGGCAGCCCGATCGGAGCCATCCTCGGCGCAGGCATAATTGCTATCATCGAAAACATTATCGTGCTGTTTGGCGTCTCACCCTACTGGCAGGGGATTGTGTCTGGTGCGATTGTGGTTCTCGCTATTTCCTTTGATGCAATCTCGCGCCGCTATCTGCGACGCGATGCCAACTAGAGCGGCTCCGGTTAAAACGGGATCGGAAAACCGCTCTATCTATTTGTTTTTACGCATTATCCGACGCAAAACCGCTACGCACCTTTGCTGGAAATGCTCTAAATCCGCCGCTGAAGTTTGATGAGAGATACGAACATGAATGAACAGGTCAGAACCAAAAAGCTGATTAATGCGCCGGAAAACATCATTGCGGAATTGATCGAAGGCATGGTCGGCGCTCATCCGGATATGCTGCGCGTCGAGGGCGAGACCGGTCGTGCCGTGGTGGCCGTCGATGGTCCTCGCGACGGCAAGGTCGGCATCGTGGTCGGTGGGGGCTCGGGACATGAGCCTGCCTTCGCTGGTTATGTCGGTCGTGGATTGGCCGATGCTGCAGCGGTCGGCAATATTTTTGCCTCGCCGTCGCCATCGCATATTGCAGAAGCGGCGCGCGCGGCAGATGGCGGTGTTGGCGTTCTCATGCTTTATGGCAATTACACCGGCGACGTGCTGAATTTTACAATGGCTGCAGAAGAACTGGCGCAGAGCGGCATGGATGTGCGCCATGTGGCTGTGGCCGACGACGTGGCCTCCGCACCGCTGGAGCGCAAAACGGAACGGCGGGGAATTGCCGGCGATTTCTTCGTATTCAAGGTCGCAGGCGCCGCTGCCGATCTCGGTGAACCTCTGGCGCGGGTTGAAGCACTTGCGCAGGCCGCGAACGAGGCGACCCGCTCCATGGGGGTTGCGCTCAGCCCCTGTTCGTTGCCGCAGACGGGAAAGCCGAATTTCACTATCGGCGACGAGGATATGGAAATCGGCATGGGGCTGCATGGCGAGCCGGGTATACGCCGAGAAAAACTTGCGCCTGCCGATGCTGTCACCGACGAATTGATGGCGTCCATTCTCGAAGAACTGGCGCTCAAGCGTGGTGACCGGGTTGCGGTACTGGTCAATGGTCTTGGTGCCACATCGCAGATCGAGCTTTATCTGGTCTTCCGTCGCGTCAAGCAGCTGCTGGATGGCAAAGGCGTGAGCATCCACGCGTCCTGGGTCGGCGAATATGCAACATCACTCGAAATGGCGGGCGCTTCCATTACGCTGATGAAGCTTGATGATACGTTGCAGGCGCTGCTCGACCATCCGTGTCATACGCCCGCGCTGACGGTCGGCGCGGTGCAGCCCAAAGAGCGTCTGGCCAGTCGCAGCCACAGGATAGAGCATGCAGCGGAAAGTCGCGAGCCCGCCCATGATGCACCGCGTGAACTGATCAAGGACGGTGATGTTACGCCAGCCATTTTCAAGATCATGATGGCCAATGTCGGCGAGCAGATCATCGCCGAGAA
>JAEXXS010000364.1 GCA_023451915.1 Pseudomonadota bacterium
TTTGCATGAGCTTTTCCGCCCTGTTTCAATTCCGTTGACTTGTTTCGCATATTTGTCTATTTATCTAGACAACCATACAATATCAAAATTAATACCCCCTGCCAATGACAGGACGATGACAGTTGATAACAAAGCCCAAACGAATTGAACGAAACAGCGGTGTGGCCATCTGGCGGCAGATTGCCGACGAGATACGCGGCGACATCATGGCGGGCAAACTTCAATCCGGTGCACGCATGCCTGCCGAGATGGAACTGGCCGATCGCTTCGGTGTCAATCGCCATACGGTGCGCAGCGCCATTGCCGCACTGACACAGGAAGGCGTTCTCCGCGCTGAACAGGGGCGCGGCACATTCGTCGCCAATGCAAAACGCCTGACCTACCAGATCGGCCCGCGCACCCGCATTTCTCAATCGCTGGGTACACAGACCAGCGAGGTTAAAGGCATATTGCTGAGCAGCGGCACCGAAGTCGCGACCGCCGACATAGCGGACGCCTTGGGTATCGCTGTCGGCAAAGAAGTCACGAAACTTGAAACGGCGCATAGTGCTGATGGGCGCCCCGTATCGCGTGCAACTCATTGGGTGGATGCGGCGCGCTTTCCTCATTTTGCCGCTGACTATGCGGAGACTGGATCCATCACCTGGGCGCTCAAGAAAGGCGGTATTGAGGACTATTTCCGCAAATCGACAACCATATCGGCCCAACATGCCGATTCAGATGATCTGAAACATCTGAAACTCTCGCCCGGAGCGATTGTGCTGATGGCGCGCGCCATCAATGTTGATACTGACGGTCATCCGATCCAGTATTCGCTGACGCGCTTTTCTGCGGACCGTATGGAGTTTTCAATCGAGACTTACTAATCCGATAATTCAATAATTATATTAATAATCAATATGATAATTAAAATATATAATGTTCTTGTTTAATCGATCGCCAAGCCAAAATGAAACGGGCGCTTAAAGCGCCCGTCAATTCATCAAAATGGAATTTCGTCGTCGAGATCGCGGGAGAAACCGCCACCACCGCCGCCCGAAGAAGACGGGCCGGAGGAACCGAAATCACCACCGCCGGAATAGTCCGACATCTGGTTGCGTCCACCGCCGCTGCCGCGATCAAAAGAGCGGCCCTGATCGCCGCCTTCGCCACGGCTGTCGAGCATCTGGAGCTCGCCACGGAATTTCTGCAACACAACTTCCGTCGAATAACGGTCGTTGCCGTTCTGGTCCTGCCACTTGCGGGTCTGGAGCGCGCCTTCGATATAAACCTTGGCGCCCTTTTTCAGATACTGTTCTGCGACCTTGGCAAGGTTTTCGTTGAAAATAACAACGCTGTGCCATTCGGTGCGGTCCTTACGCTCGCCGGACTGGCGATCGCGCCAGCTTTCCGAGGTCGCAATACGCAGATTGGCAACCACATCGCCTGAGTTCAGACGACGAATTTCCGGATCGGCACCGAGATTGCCGACCAGAATGACCTTGTTGACACTACCAGCCATCGAAAATCCACTCCGGGTCTCATTCGCGTCTCTTCGGCTATTCTTAACCCCGACAAGAGCGCTTACCAAAAGAAGGATCAGGCGCATGAATTGCGCCATCACCTGAAACTCATCCATTTACCTTACAGGAACGGCGCGTGAAGCGCTCAACTCCAGTACAGTGAAATGCCAATGTCCACAGAGTTTATGTTCTTGTTTTGTTCAAAATGCAAGCTTTTGCATCACCACAAACCAACATTTCACAATTTTTGGAAAACTGTTCGGGGTGATTCAGACGGCTTTTGAGCTGCAAAGCCAGTCGATACCCCGGCAAAAACTCAACCAATCTCACACCCAGCATCACGACAAGAAAAAGCCCCGCCGCTCACTGTTTCTTTGGCGCGCGGGGCTTGGGTTTTGAGCAATGCTCATATGTCGGCAGTAATTCGTCGACAAAATCTTTCGGAATTCGAAGGCGCGCGGCCATTCGTTTTCCGCGCATACATAAATTTTCGGCAATCGAACTTCTCATCAACGATGCATGGTTCCTTGCGAAAGAATGCATCCGCGACCAAGATCGACTGTGCTTTCATATCTATGAAAGCTAGGCAGTGTAGTCAGGTGGACTCATGCTCCTTTACCTCCCTACCGGATTTTCCCGCTTCCTGCGAACCTCTTGCCGATATCGCGTCATCCCTCCGCAATACCTCTTCGCATCAGCGAGTAAGGGAAGTGTGCTCCTGTCAGGAGTAACAGTCAACGCTCTTGCGTTCACATTTCGTATCGCCTATCAGAAGGCTGGTTGTTCGATATTTGTTCCGGTGCTACAAGAGCGCAAATTAGGATAACCAAGCCCCTTCTTCTTTGGAGGGCTTCGCCCCATATTATGGGATTGGCGCGGCGGTTCATCGCCGGGGCCAGTCTATCCATGGCATCACGAAGCAGGCAGGACGCGGAATGAGCGATCAGAAATTCATTTCCATACGTGGCGCGCGCGAGCACAATCTAAAAAATGTCGATCTTGACTTGCCGCGCGACAAGCTGATCGTCATGACGGGTCTTTCCGGCTCGGGCAAGTCGTCGCTTGCCTTCGACACCATCTATGCGGAAGGCCAGCGCCGTTACGTGGAAAGCCTCTCGGCCTATGCGCGCCAGTTTCTGGAAATGATGCAAAAGCCGGATGTGGACCAGATCGACGGTCTGTCGCCCGCCATTTCCATCGAACAGAAGACGACGAGCCGCAACCCGCGCTCGACGGTCGGTACTGTTACGGAAATCTACGACTATATGCGCCTTCTTTTTGCGCGTGTGGGTGTACCTTATTCACCTGCGACTGGCCTTCCTATCGAAAGTCAGACCGTCAGCCAGATGGTGGATCGCATCGTTGCGCTCGAAGAAGGCACGCGTCTTTACATTCTGGCGCCGATCGTGCGGGGGCGTAAGGGCGAGTACAAGAAAGAACTGGCAGAGCTTCAGAAGAAGGGCTTTCAGCGCGTCAAGGTGGACGGCACTTTCTACGAGATTGCCGATGTTCCGGCGCTCGACAAGAAATATAAGCACGATATTGATGTGGTCGTAGACCGCGTTGTCGTGCGCGCTGACATTACTTCGCGTCTTGCCGACAGTCTCGAAACTTGCCTGAAACTCGCCGATGGTCTGGCTGTCGCAGAATTTGCCGAAAAGCCGCTGCCGCCCGAAGAAACAGCTGAAGGTGGCGCGGCCAATAAGTCGGCCAACGAGACCCACGAACGCATTCTGTTCTCTGAAAAATTCGCGTGCCCAGTTTCCGGCTTCACTATTCCAGAAATTGAGCCGCGGCTTTTCTCGTTCAACAATCCGTTTGGCGCCTGCCCCACCTGCGACGGCCTTGGCACGCAGCAAGCCATCGATCCGAACCTAATTGTTCCCGATGAAAGCGCTGCACTGAAAGACGGCGCGATTGCACCTTGGGCGCGGTCATCTTCACCCTACTACAATCAGACGCTGGAAGCGCTGGGCAAGGCCTATGGTTTTAAGGTTGGCACCCGCTGGTCTGATCTGGCCAAGGAAGCGCAGCGCGCAATTCTTTATGGCACGGACGGCAAGGAAATTACCTTCCAGTATGACGATGGCCTGCGTTCTTATCAGACCACCAAGCCATTCGAAGGTGTCATTCCCAATCTCGAGCGTCGCTGGAAGGAAACCGATTCTGCCTGGTCGCGTGAGGAGATCGAACGCTTCATGTCCTCGACGCCCTGCCCGGCTTGCAATGGCTATCGCCTGAAGCCGGAAGCGCTGGCCGTGAAAATCGGCATGAAACACATCGGCGAAATCACTGAAATGTCGATCCGTAAGGCTGATGCCTGGTTCCGCGACGTGGATAGCAGCTTTAACGATAAACAGCGGGAAATTGCAGCGCGCATTCTCAAGGAAATCCGCGAACGCCTGCAGTTCCTCAATGATGTCGGCCTCGATTATCTGACTTTGGCGCGCAACTCCGGTACGCTTTCCGGCGGTGAAAGTCAGCGTATCCGCCTCGCCTCCCAGATCGGCTCTGGCCTGACCGGCGTTCTCTACGTACTGGACGAGCCATCCATCGGCCTGCATCAGCGCGACAATGCCCGCCTGCTGGACACGCTTCGCCATCTACGCGACCTCGGCAATACGGTCATTGTGGTGGAACATGACGAAGACGCGATCCTGACGGCTGACTATGTGGTCGATATCGGCCCGGCAGCTGGCGTCCATGGCGGCAAGGTGATTGCGCAGGGCACGCCGAAGGACGTTATGTCCAATACCAATTCGCTGACCGGCAAATATCTGTCGGGCGTCATGGAAGTCGCCGTTCCGTCCGAACGCCGCAAGATTTCCAAGACCAAGCGTATCCGCGTGGTCGGTGCACGCGGGAACAATCTGAAAAATGTCTCGGCGGATATTCCGCTCGGCACTTTCACGGCTGTGACAGGCGTTTCGGGCGGCGGCAAGTCCACCTTCCTGATCGAAACGCTGTTCAAGGCTGCATCGCGTCGTATCATGGGTTCACGCGAGCATCCGGCAGAGCATGATCGCATCGAAGGGCTGGAGTTCCTCGACAAGGTCATCGATATCGACCAGTCTCCGATTGGACGCACACCGCGATCCAATCCGGCCACCTATACCGGCGCTTTCACGCCAATCCGCGACTGGTTCGCGGGCCTGCCGGAAGCCAAGGCGCGCGGCTATCAGCCGGGTCGCTTCTCCTTCAATGTGAAGGGCGGACGTTGCGAAGCCTGTCAGGGCGACGGCGTGATCAAGATCGAAATGCACTTCCTGCCGGATGTGTATGTGACCTGCGATGTCTGCCACGGCAAACGCTACAACCGTGAAACGCTGGAAGTGCTGTTCAAGGGCAAATCTATCGCCGATGTGCTGGATATGACCGTTGAAGAAGGCGCGGAGTTCTTCTCTGCTGTGCCTGCCGTGCGCGACAAGCTGGAAACACTCGTCAAGGTTGGGCTCGGCTATATCAAGGTCGGGCAGCAGGCGACGACGCTTTCAGGCGGCGAAGCGCAGCGCGTGAAGCTTGCCAAGGAACTGTCGCGCCGCGCAACCGGACGCACACTCTATATCCTCGACGAGCCAACCACCGGCCTGCATTTCCACGATGTGGCGAAGCTGCTGGAAGTGCTGCATGAGCTGGTCGAACAGGGCAACACGGTCGTGGTGATCGAGCACAATCTCGAAGTCATCAAGACTGCCGATTGGGTAATCGACCTCGGCCCTGAAGGCGGCGATGGCGGCGGCGAAATCGTTGCGGTGGGACGTCCGGAAGATATCGTGAAGGAAAAGCGCTCTTATACCGGCCATTTCCTCAAAGAACTGTTGGAGCGACGCCCCAAGCGAAACTCAGAGGCTGCGGAGTAAGTACTTCGACAGTTGTAAATGCAAAAAGCCGGGTCGAGTGCCCGGCTTTTTTCATACGTCCTCCGACGCGGAAGTTTCCAAATTTCGGTCTTTCCGATCAGCTTTAAGCCAACTACGCTCGATCCTGTTTGACACATCATCCAAAACGACACCGGAATCCGAGATCGCAAAATACAACGCGCGAATATCCCAAACGTC
>JAEXXS010000403.1 GCA_023451915.1 Pseudomonadota bacterium
TGGTACGGTCGGTTGGAGTTGAACCAACGACCTCAGGAGCCACAATCCTGCGCTCTAACCAACTGAGCTACGACCGCGTACCTTTGCCGGTGTGAACGCCTCAGCGCCGCCGACAGGGGGTCACATACGGAGAATCGATCCATATTGCAAGCGATTATAGCGCTCTTTTTTCAGAAATTCCCAATTGTCGAATGCAATGTCCAATTCCGCCGATAATCTAGACAGACTGGTAACCATTGTGAGCGGCTGGCTGTGAACAACCGAAATATTGGGCGCAACCTGTAAAATTGCCATTCCGGCATTAACTAATGAAACAGAAAATCGGTCCCATACCGTATGGAAATATGGACCCGCGGCCTCAGTGAGCTTATTAACAGGCGGTTAATGGCTACGACGGGGCGGTCGAAAGAACAGATAAGGACCGGTATGTCTGGATCATACCCATTCATCGATATTGCCGCGCTGGATGCTATCCGCGAAGGCTTTGCCAAAGGCGATGCCCAGATCGTGCTGACGCGCGACCTGTCGGCCGTGCTTTGGGTGAACGGCGCGGGAGCCAGACTGTTCGGCTTCGACCATATCGAGGATATGATCGGCAGTGCAATCGATCTGCCGGTCGCCGCGCGCCGTCAAATCGCAGCCGCCAGCGACGATAACAGCGCGGAACCCCGCGCCGTGTCCGTGCGTCTTGGCGGCGGTCTGCGTTCGGAACTGACGCGTCTTTGGATTTCCCATATCGTTCTGCCCGATGGCGTGGCCGGTCTTGCAGTCACCACTAGCGGCGCATCGAGCAAAGCAGAAGATATCATCGCCGGTCTCAGCGATGACGATACGCATGTCGCGCTGATCGATGCCGACTGCAAGGTGATTGCCGCAAGCCCACGCTTCGCTGCGCTCGATATTTCCACTGCCACGCTCGAAGATCTGGTCGTGGAAGCCGCCGATGCGCCTGACCGTATCGTCAAGCGACGCATCCGTGCTGGCCGCCAGTCGGTTCCGGGCGCTATCGCCCGGCTGATCGATACCCCCGCTCTGCATCTTCTGTGCATCGTTGCTGAAGCCCCGGCGCAAACAGCTGCGAAACCAGCTGTCCCGCAGCCTGAAGGCGCGGAAGAAATTCTTGAAGAGATGCTCCCTGAGCAGGAACCAATCCTTCAGGAAGAGCCGGTCGCCGAAACAGCCGCCACCCAAACCGAAGCGGAAGCGCCAAAGCCGCAGGGCTTCCAGTTCGACCGCGATGCGCCCCCTGCCCGCTTCATCTGGAAGACCAGCGCCGACGGTGTATTCAGCGAGATTTCG
This sequence comes from Pseudomonadota bacterium, assembly GCA_023451915.1. Next base: position 1,300 of record JAEXXS010000403.1, read on the forward strand.
CCCGAATTCGGCATCACAGTTGGCCCCAACGCGGCTGATGTGACCGGACGCCGGTTCAGTGATGTCGCCAACGTGTTCGGCTTCGATCACGATGGCAGCATTGCTTCGCTCCTCAAAAAACGCGACACCTGGTCGGGCAAGCGCCTGATGTGGCCGGTTGAAGGCACCAATCTGCGGGTGCCGGTAGAACTGGCCGCTTTGCCGGTCTATTCCCGTGATCGCGTGTTCATCGGTTTTCGCGGCTTTGGCCTCGTGCGCCCTGACGAAGCGGTGGAAGACCCGGAAGAAATCGGTCTCGTTCTGGCCGGTGGCATTCCGCAAAAGCGCAAGCCGGAGATTGAGGACACCATCCATACCGACGCGGTCGATGACGACGATGTGCTGGCGCTGACGGAAGAAATCGCCAATGACGACCATCCCGGCGATATTCTGCCGAAGCCTCCGCTCAATATCGCGCCGACAGCCGGACGCCGCGATTCCGACAAGGTGATCAGTCTTCTCAATGCCGCCGCACAGGAGAAAGTCGCTGCCGATCAGGCAAAGCTCCTGAAAGTCAGGGAGCGCGAACAGCGCCCGGAAGGCGGGCTGACCAAGACCGAGCGCAATGCGTTCCGCGAAATTGCTGACCGGCTGCGCAAGCAGGGTCTTTCCAGCACGCAGAGCGAAGCGCCTGTCAGCGCGACCGAGGAAACGGTTGCCGAGACAACGCCGGTTGCACCCGTTGCAGATATCCCGGCTGCACCGGTCGAAGAGCCGCAGGCCGATCACGCCGCGCATGAACCGGCTGCCGTCGACGAGACGGCCCTTTTGGCCAATCTGCCGGTTCCGGTGATTATTCATTCCGGCGATGAAGTGCATTATGTCAATCAGGCGCTTCTTGACCTCACCGGCTATCACGCCCTTGAAGACATTCGGCAAGCGGGCGGCGTGGAAGCGCTGTTCAACAGCGAAAGTGACGATCATGCGCCGCGTCGCGGCATGGTGTTGCGCCATGCCGATGGCAGAGAACAGCCGGTCGATGCGCATCTCAATGCGATTGCGTGGCAGGGCGGTCGCGCCCTGTTGCTGAGCCTCGTGCCGGTTGCCGAAACGCCAGCCGCGCCAGCACCTGTCGAAGCCATCGTGCCGCAATCCGTCACCGATGACGAAGAAAAGCAGGCGCTGGAAGCTCATGTGGATGAGTTGAAGACCATCCTCGATACGGCCACCGACGGCGTCGTGCTGATCGACCCGGAGGGGCGCATCCGCTCGATGAACCATTCGGCATCCGCTCTGTTCGGCTATGACCGCGACGAAACGGAAGGCAAGTTCTTCTCCATGCTGTTCGCCATTGAAAGCCAGCGCGCTGCGATGGATTATCTGAGCGGACTTTCCGGCAATGGCGTGTTGAGCGTGCTCAATGACGGGCGCGAGGTGATCGGTCGTGAAGCCAAGGGCGGCTTCATCCCGCTCTTCATGACCATCGGCAAGCTGCCGCAGAAGCGTGGTTTCTGCGCCGTGCTGCGCGATATCACGCAGTGGAAGCGCACCGAGG
>JAEXXS010000408.1 GCA_023451915.1 Pseudomonadota bacterium
TGAGCCCACCATCATCCATTGTCACGGGCGGGGATGCCCGGAGCAGGAGCAGGTTATGACAGCATATCGCGCCGCAAGGCGCTTTCTTTCATCGTCATCCATATCCCCGGATATCTCCGTTTGCTCACGGCGCCTTATCGCCGTCGCTTGCTGACGTGGCCATTTCTCTCACCATTTCGGGGACTTTCATGACATTGCACGGCAAGACGTCGTTTCGCATGGTCTTATGCGCTTTTTCTCTGTTTGCAGGCGTATCCGCGCTGCAAGCGGCGGAAACGCACTATCCGCTGACGCTGAAGAACTGCGGACGAGACGTTACATTCAAACAGGCCCCGACGCGGGCGGTGGCTGTCGGTCAAAGCAGCGCGGAAATTTTGTACAGCCTTGGTCTGGGCGACAAGGTGGTGGGCACGGCCGTATGGTTCGGCCCGGTGCTGAAGGGCTTCGAAGAGGTCAATGCCAAGGTCAAGCGGCTGGCTGATAACGATCCGAGCTTCGAAAGCGTGCTGGCGCAGAAGCCCGATATCGTGACGGCGGATTTCCAGTGGCATGTCGGACCGAACGGCATCGTCGCCAAGCCGGAACAGTTCGAGGAACTGGGCATGCCGGCCTATACGTCACCTTCGGACTGCGTCGGCAAGGATAATTCCGGCGGCGGCGACGGTGTGCGCACAGCGGCCTTCACGATGGATATCGTCTATCAGGAAATCGGCGAGCTGGCTGCAATCTTCAACGTGCAGGATCGCGGTGAGAAGCTGATTGCCGAGCTGAAGGGACGTGAAGAAGTCGCGCGCCGCAAAATAGGCGGGAGCGGCAAGGCGCTTTCCGCTGCGGTCTGGTTCTCCAGCACGCAGATCGACGCCGACCCCTATATCGCCGGGAAGTACGGCGCTCCGGCCTATATATTGTCGGCGCTCGGCATCAGGAATGTGGTCGACAGTCAGGAAGAATGGCCAACCATCGGCTGGGAGACGATTGCAAAATCCGGTCCGTCGATGATTGTGGCGGCGAAGCTCGATCGTCGCCGCTACCCGGCAGACGATATTGCCGTGAAGCACAAATTCCTCGAAAGCGATCCGGTGACGAGCCTGATGCCTGCGGTGAAGGACGGCCATGTCTTCGACATCGATGCGCAGTCGATGAGCACCTCGCTGCGGGTGATTGAGGGCATTGAAACGCTGGCGGCGGCAATCGCGGCCTCGGACCTCAACCAATGACGGCATTGGTGGCCATAGCAAGGCTTCCGTTCGGCAACAAGATGAGCGCCGGGGTTCTGGCGCTCATTCTGTTGCTTGCCACCTTGTGGCTGGGCGCGGCGATTGGTGAAACCGCCATACCGCTCGATGTGGTGGCGAAAACCGTCGCCAACCGGCTGTGGCATGCGGGCTACGTGCTTGATCCCATTGATGAAGGGATTGTGTGGAGCTATCGCCTCAGCCGCGCCGTGGTGGCGGCGTGCTGTGGCGCGGCGTTGGCGCTTTCCGGCGTTGTGCTGCAATCGCTGCTGCGCAATTCGCTGGCCGATCCCTATATTCTGGGCATTTCCGCTGGGGCTTCAACCGGGGCTGTCAGCGTCGCCATTCTTGGTATTGGCGCAGGCGTTCTGACACTTTCGCTCGGCGCATTCATCGGGGCGATATTTGCCTTCGTTCTGGTGTCGCTGCTGGCGCTGAAGGCCGGGCGGGGCAATAGCGCCATTATTCTGGCCGGTATTGCAGGATCGCAGCTTTTCAACGCGCTGACTTCGTTCATCGTGACAAAGGCCGCCAATGCCGAACAGGCGCGGGGGATCATGTTCTGGCTTCTCGGCAATCTGTCCGGCGTGCGCTGGCCCGATGTGACGCTGGCGCTGCCTGCCTGCCTGATCGGCCTCGTCATCTGCCTGTGGCATGCCCGTGCGCTCGATGCCTTCACGTTTGGTGCGGAATCGGCTGCTTCGCTCGGCATTCCGGTGCGGCGCGTCTATGCCGTGCTGATTGGCGCAAGCGCCATGATGACGGCGGTGATGGTCTCGATTGTCGGATCCATCGGCTTCATCGGCCTTGTCATTCCCCACGCGGCGCGGATGATCGTCGGCGTGCGGCATGGCGCATTATTGCCGGTCAGTGCGCTAATCGGCGCTATCTTTATGATCGCGGCTGATATCGTGTCGCGCATTATCGTGCCGGGACAGGTGCTGCCCATCGGGGTTGTGACAGCGCTGGTCGGCGCTCCAGCCTTTGCCCTGCTGCTCGGGCAGAGGAGGACGCGGGCATGAGGCTCTCGGCACAGAATCTTTCATGGTCGGCTGGCAATGTCGAAATTCTGCGCGATGTTTCGCTTGATGTCGTGGAAGGCGAGTTTCTCGGCATTATCGGGCCGAACGGCTCCGGCAAGACGACGCTTTTGTCGCTGCTTTCAGGCCTGAAACGTCCGCGCAGCGGTGCGGTGCATCTTGGCGAAGCGCCGATTGAACGTTTCAACCGCCGCGAGATTGCGCGCTTGCTGGCTCTTGTCGAACAGCAGGCGGAAACGACGGACCGCATTACGGCCAGGCAGGCGGTGGAGCTTGGACGCACGCCCTATCTCGGCGCTCTTTCGCCGTGGTCTGCGGAAGATGACGCCATCGTTGACCATGCTCTGGCGCATGTGGATATGACGCATCTGGCCAAACGCAACTGGCACACATTGTCGGGCGGAGAACGCCAGCGCCTGCATATCGCCCGCGCTCTGGCGCAGCAGCCGCGCATCCTGTTGCTGGACGAGCCGACCAATCACCTCGATATCGGTCATCAGATCGGGCTTCTCGATCTCGTTCGTCGGCAAAGCCGCACCATGGGCCTGACCGTGGTGGCCGCGCTGCATGATCTCAACCATGCGGCGATGTTTTGCGACCGCATTGCGGTGATGGACAAGGGGCGTCTGGCGGCGCTGGGCGCGCCGCGAGA
>JAEXXS010000109.1 GCA_023451915.1 Pseudomonadota bacterium
CGTCAACGACATCGTCCTTGGACGAAGCCTGCGCGCCGCCTTCGGCGTCCGCACCTTCAGAAGCCTGCGCTGCCTCATACATGGCCTGACCGAGCTTCATTGCCGTTTCAGCAAGCGTCTGGGTCTTGGCCTTGATGTCTTCGGCATCGTCGCCTTCAAGCGAGGTCTTGAGCGTTGCAATAGCGCCTTCAATCGCCTGCTTGTCGTCTTCCGAAACCTTATCGCCGTAATCCTTCAGCGACTTTTCCGTCGAGTGGATCAGGCTTTCGGCCTGGTTCTTGGCTTCAACGGCATCGCGGCGCTTCTTGTCGGCATCGGCATTGGCCTCGGCGTCCTTGACCATCTTTTCGATGTCGGCATCCGACAGACCGCCCGAAGCCTGAATGCGGATTTGGTGCTCCTTACCGGTGCCCTTATCCTTGGCTGAGACGTTGACGATACCGTTGGCGTCGATGTCGAAGGTCACTTCGATCTGCGGCACGCCACGCGGTGCAGGCGGAATGCCCACGAGGTCGAACTGGCCGAGGATCTTGTTGTCGGCAGCCATCTCACGCTCGCCCTGGAAGACGCGGATCGTCACAGCCGACTGATTGTCTTCGGCGGTGGAGAAGGTCTGCGACTTCTTGGTCGGGATGGTCGTGTTGCGGTCGATCAGACGAGTGAACACGCCACCCAGCGTTTCGATGCCGAGCGACAGCGGGGTCACGTCGAGCAGCAGAACATCCTTGACGTCGCCCTGCAGAACACCACCCTGAATGGCCGCGCCCATGGCGACGACTTCATCCGGGTTGACGCCCTTATGCGGTTCCTTGCCGAAGAAGGCCTTCACGACTTCCTGGATCTTGGGCATGCGGGTCATGCCGCCGACCAGAACCACTTCGTCGATTTCACCAGCCTTGAGGCCAGCGTCCTTGAGAGCAGCCTTGCACGGCTCGACGGTGCGCTGGACGAGGTCTTCGACCAGGCTTTCGAACTTGGCGCGCGACAGCTTGATGGCCAGATGCTTCGGACCAGTCGCATCAGCGGTGATGAACGGCAGGTTGATTTCCGTCTGCTGGGCGGACGACAGTTCGATCTTCGCCTTTTCGGCAGCTTCCTTGAGGCGCTGCAGAGCAAGCTTGTCGTTCTTCAGATCGATACCGCTTTCCTTCTTGAACTCGGAAACCATGTATTCGACGATGCGCATGTCGAAGTCTTCACCGCCGAGGAAGGTGTCGCCGTTGGTGGACTTCACTTCGAACACGCCGTCGCCGATTTCCAGGATCGACACGTCGAAGGTGCCGCCGCCAAGATCGTATACGGCAATGGTCTTGCCTTCGTTCTTGTCGAGGCCGTAAGCGAGCGCCGCAGCGGTCGGCTCGTTGATGATGCGCAGCACTTCCAGACCGGCAATCTTGCCTGCGTCCTTAGTGGCTTGACGCTGGGCGTCGTTGAAGTAAGCCGGAACCGTGATAACGGCCTGGGTGACGGTTTCACCGAGATAGGATTCAGCCGTTTCCTTCATCTTCTGAAGGATCATCGCAGAAACCTGCGACGGCGAATATTTCTTGCCGTGAACTTCTACCCAAGCATCGCCATTGTCGCCCTTGACGATCTTGTACGGGACGAGATCCTTGTCCTTGGTGACCATCGGATCGTCAAAACGGCGACCGATCAGGCGCTTGACTGCAAAAAGGGTACCTTCCGGATTGGTGACGGCCTGACGCTTCGCAGGCTGACCAGCGAGACGTTCGTCACTATCGGTGAAAGCAATAATGGAAGGCGTCGTGCGAGCGCCTTCGGCATTCTCGATGACCTTCGCGGTCTTACCGTCCATGACGGCGACGCAGGAGTTGGTCGTTCCCAGATCGATACCAATAACTTTAGCCATATTTCTCTCCATTCAGCAAACCGCCAAGACCTCTACCGAGCGTTCCATGGGCGGTTCCTACGGTTTTCACAATGCTTGCCTCAAGGTTGGGTTTCCGAAGGATTTTTCAAGAGCCTTCGGCCTGTCATCAAAGCCCTGTGCGAAGCGTATATAAGAAAGGCGCTTTTTCACTGCAAGTCAGATCAGCCGGAGAGCCATAAATTCCTTCCCGGCTATTCTGACAGGTCTTTATCCAGACCGTTCTAGACCTCTACGAAACCACTATTTTTGCCCGCGCGATAGATCGCATCGATAAAGCGCTGATTTGCCTTGGAATTCTCCAACGAAAACAGGAGTACGTCCTCGCCCTGCACCGCGCGCACGAAGCTTTGCGCCTGCAATTGATAATGGTTTGCGTCCGAAAACGACCATTCCGTCGCTTCCGTGTGTCCTGCGTCATAAAGCGTGATGCGGCCATGACCATATTTGCCCGTATTGAACGGCGCATGAACCTCGATAAAGCCCTGGTCGCCATGGAAAACCATCGTCTGGCGTCCAGCAAGCTGGGTGGCGACATAGAAGGTCAGGTCGAAGCCGTCGAATCGCGCCGCGACATTGGCATAGCGGTCCGTGCCGAAATTCGGATCGATTTCGACCGAAGCCTGCACGGAGATCGGCTCCTTGCCCGTCACCATGCGCGTCACAACCGTCGGGTAAACGCCGATATCGGGCAGCGCGCCGCCGCCAAGGTCCGGCTGGTTGCGCATATTGCCGGGATCGACGTTGAAATAGCTGAAAGCGCCCTGAACATGGCGCAATGTGCCGATGGCGCCTTCCGCCAGCAATGCGCGCAGCTTGATCCATTGCGGATGATAATAGACCATGAAGGCCTCGGCGATCGTAACCTTGTGCCTGTCGCGCGCGGCGATGAGCTGATCGATATCGTCGGCTTTCAGCGCGATGGGCTTTTCACACAGCACATGCTTGCCGGCTTCCGCCGCCTTGATCGTCCATTCGATATGCTGCGATGTCGGCAGCGGGATATAAACGCCGTCCACCTGATCGCTGGCGAGCATTTCCTCATAGGAACCAAAAGCAAGCGGCGCACCAAAACGGTCGGCAACCGCACGGGCGCGCGCGTAATCGCGGCTCGCTATCGCATGGACGACACCGTTATCCGAGGCGGCGAGGGCGGGAATCACCTGCGTGACGCCGATTTTAGCGGTGGAAAGAATACCCCAGCGGAACATGCCATTTCCTTCGTTCAGATCGTTACTCTCATTGCCCAGCGCCAATTCATTCTGCTGCGTCCCAATCCTGAAAAGTCAGTTCTGGCCAGTATGAAAGCGCGCGGCGCGCCTTGGCGCGATGCGTTGCGGCGTTATCGATGGCACGATTAGGCCTGAGGCGAAACGAAAAAATATCATTAAGACCGAAGGGCGCGTGTAACGTCAGCGTGCCATCGCTTTCCAGTCGAGCGCCAACGCAGTGCGCGATGGTGGAAAAGCGCCCGATCGATTCCGTTGCAGAGCGCAGCGGTTCATAGGGCTGCCCGAAACGCTGTTCGAACCACAGAGGCACCCGCGCCTGATTGCGTATTTCCACCGGCAGAGGAAAATCGCTGAAAAGAGACTTTCCCAGTTCGATCAGCCGGTCTTCCGCCTCCCAGGACAAATCCCCCGCATCAAAATAGAAAATATCGACATCCTTGATTCCGTGCCGCGAGGGACGGCCTGTCAGGTGATTCCAGACACTATTATAGAGCGCGCCCGAGACGATCCAGAATTCCGATGCAGTTTCATAGCCGGATTTCCTCCCCTCCATATCGCGCAGGCGGCGTAGCGCGTCACTCACAAAGGGAGTTCCAAGAACGATGTCTGAAAAGGCTGCCCGTTGGCGTTCTTCGGATAGCCCGGCATAACGAAGATGGCTCACAAATCTCTCCGCAGCTTTCTCACGAAATCCGGACATATCCAGGATAGTGCGCTTTCCTCCAAACGGAAAGCAATCAGGCCCCGTTTCCGGGGCCTGTTCCTTTATCCGCGCAGCACGCCGCCGGTCTGTTTGGCGACACTGGCCACAACCTGTTTCGACAATGCGTCCAGATCTTCGTCGGTCAGGGTGCGATCCTGCGGCTGCAACAGCACTTCCACCGCAATCGACTTCTTGCCTTCGCCAAGCGATGCGCCCGTGAACACGTCAAAGACCTGCACGCCGACGATCAGCTTCTTGTCGGCAGCGGAAACCGCCTTCACGACATTGCCCGCTTCAACATTGGCATCCACCACAAAGGCATAATCGCGCTTGAGGCTCTGGAACTGCGACAGGTTGAGCGCAGGCTTGGTGCGGGTCGCCTTTGCCTTCGGCTCAGGGATCGCATCGATATAGATTTCAAAGCCGCAGAGATTGCCAGACACGTCGAGCGCTTCCAGTGTATCTGGATGGAACTCGCCGAAATAGCCAAGCACCACCTTCGGGCCGAGCTTCAGCGTGCCCGAACGGCCGGGATGGTACCATTCCGGCCCACCGGCTTCGATCTGGATGCGGTCAACCGGGGCGCCTGCTGCTTCAAGTGCGGCCAACGCATCGGCCTTGGCGTCGAACACGCCGACCGTTGCGGCATTGCCGGACCAGAAACGACCAGCGCCTTCGACGCCTGCCGTTCCACGACGGATACCACCCGCCACACGGCGCTGCTTCTCCGGCGTGTCGCCTTCGTAAATGCCGGACACTTCAAACAAAGCAATATCGCCAAAGCCGCGATCCGCATTGCGCTGTGCCGCAGCCAGCAGGCCCGGCAGAAGCGACGGACGCATATCCGACATGTCGGAGGCAATCGGATTGGCCAGCTTCAGTTCCGGCTGGCCGCCGCCAAATGCCTTGGCCTGCGCTTCGGAAATGAACGAATAAGTCACCGCTTCCAGCATGCCGCGCGACGCGAGCATGCGGCGGGCATGGCGCGTGCGGATCTGCAAGGTGGTCAGGATGCGGCCATTCACCGTGCCAAGGCCCGGCAGCGGCTG
>JAEXXS010000448.1 GCA_023451915.1 Pseudomonadota bacterium
CTGCGTGGCGTACCCAATGTGCAGGGCGGCGTGGAGCGACATGTCGAAGAACTGGCCCGTCTTTACGTCGCCAAGGGCTTTGATGTGGAAGTGGTGGGCCGCAGCCCCTATCTCGACCGTAAGCAGCCCTATCTCTGGGAAGGCGTCAAGGTTACGCCGATCTGGGCCCCCACATCGATGAAGTTCGAAGCCATCGTGCATACATTTCTCGGTGTGCTGCGCGCCGGTTTCACACGGCCCGACATTTTGCACATCCATGCCATCGGCCCCGCTCTTGCGACGCCGCTTGCGCGTCTGCTCGGCTTGCGAACGGTCGTGACCCATCACGGCTTTGACTATAACCGCCAGAAATGGGGCCGTCTGGCGCGCACGACATTGAAGCTCGGCGAAAAATGGGGGATGCGCTTTGCCAGTGCCCGCATCGCCGTCTCCAACGACATCGCGAAAACGGTCGGGCAACGCTATAACGTTCCCGTCACCTTCATCCCGAATGGCGTCACCCTGCGGGAACCAAGCCGCGATCCAAGCTGGCTGGAAAAACATGGGCTTGCACCCTGCCGCTATATCGCGCTGGTCGCCCGCATCGTGCCAGAAAAGCGTCAGCTTGATCTGATCGAGGCCTTTGCCAGGCTTTCCGATCCGTCGCTGAAACTCGCCCTGATCGGCTCGGCGGAATACACCGCCGATTATGCCGGAGAGGTGCGCGCCCGCGCCGAAGCTGTGCCGGGCGTGGTTCTGACCGGCGCATTGCAGGGCGAGGAACTCTCCGCGCTTTTCAGCCAGGCGGGGCTTTTTGTGCTGCCGTCCAGTCACGAGGGCATGCCCATCGCGCTTCTGGAAGCCATGGGCTACGGGCTGAATGTGCTGGCCAGCGACATCACGGCCAATCTCGAAGTTGGACTGCCCGACGATGACTATTTCCCGCTCGGCGATATCGACGCGTTGAAAAACGCGCTGCGCCGCAAGATCGATAACCCGCTGACGGCTGAACAGTCGCAGCAACTCATCGACTGGATCGCCCGCGATTACAGCTGGGACGGCATCGCGGATCGCACGCTGAAGGTGTATGAGGAGGGGAATAGGGGAGTAAGGGAGTAGGGGAGTAAGGGGTTAAGGCAGTAGGGCAGTAGGGCAGTATGTGAAGGAATAGGGCAGTAGACAAAGAAAAAGGGAGCTGCCGACGATATCGTCAGACATACTCCCTTATTCCCTTACTCACCTATTCCCTTAAATCAGCGTGCCCGGCGGCGTTCTGCCGTTGGCTGGAAAGCCAGACGGGAGTGATAGCTGCAATAGGGGCTGGATTCGCCGGATTCACTGCCGCAGAAGTGGAAATCTTCGTTCAGCGGATCGCCGATCGGCCACTTGCAGGTGCGCTCGGAGAGCTGCAACAGCGTCAGGCGGCGCGAAATCGGTACAACCACATTCGAAGACGGCTTGACGACGGGTTCCGTCACCACTTCCGCCGCATATTCCATCTGCAGCGCCGTTGCGCCAACCGTCTTGGTGACGGTTGCCGTACGCATCGTCGTCGTATGGGCCGTATGCGTGCTGCCGCCTGCATGCTGCGTTACAGGACGCGGCGCTGCTGCAACCGTATTGACTTTCTTGCTGCGCGGAGCAGCGGTCGTCGTCTTGCCCCGACCCGAAAGCTTCAGACGGTGCACCTTGCCGATCACTGCATTGCGGCTGACGCCGCCAAGCTGGGCCGCGATCTGGCTTGCGCTCAAGCCTTCGCTCCACAGTTTCTTCAGTAGTTCAACGCGTTCGTCTGTCCAGTTCATCGCCCTGGGCTCCAATCATTTTCGTTATCCGGAATCCACCAGTGTTCCCGGATTGCTCCAGGCGCAAACACCATATCTATCCGGGTGACTAGGTCCGCCGCACGAAATGTAGCTTTTTTCTTTAAAGAGAAACTACATTACCCGATGACTCCATGACAAGGGAGAGCCTTGTCAGGTGGATTCCATTTTTAAGGTTTTCCCCAACTTGGGTGACAAAGACGGTTTTTCTTTGGTCCCGTGGTGCATTTTTGAACACCTGCGAGACAGAAGCCGCCGCACGCGCCGCGCGGTGAAAACTGGGCCTTATATATAGGGCATATCCTGGAAGCGCTACCCCGCTTGCGCAATTGTCGTGTTCGGCCCGCTATGTCTGCCGGGTCGGCTGGCCAAAGCTTAAACCGCGCCGGGCATAAAATGCATGAACTCATGCGCAAAGAGGAGCGACAATCCCGGCTTAGTTTGATTGACATTTTTTTCGCGAGCGCCAATATACGCCCGTAAATAATTGTGCCGCCCGGTGGGCGGCTTTTTATTTCGGCAGGGCCGTCAAGCGCGAGGCGCACGATCTTTCTGCCGCGATCCTGTGATAACCGGCCGGAGAGAGGGCCGCGCTATCGCTCAAAATGGCAAAGGCTGACAGTCCGTTTTCCTCGGATATGCAGCATTTAGAAAGGCTTATGGAGGCCTGATTGCAATGACCGACGCCACGACCGTGCAACCGCTTTACGACACCTATAATCGTGCGGCTCTGCGCTTCGAGCGAGGTGAGGGCATCTGGCTGATCACCGAAACTGGCGAGCGCTATCTCGATTTTGCGGCTGGCATCGCGGTGAACTCCCTTGGCCATTCCCATCCGCATCTGGTCGAAGCCCTGAAAAATCAGGCCGACAAGCTGTGGCATCTGTCCAATCTTTATCAGGTTCCCGGCCAGGAAAAGCTCGGCCAGCGCCTGGTCGACAACACCTTTGCCGACAAGGTCTTCTTCACCAATTCCGGTGCTGAAGCGCTGGAATGCGCGATCAAGACCGCCCGTCGCTATCATTTCGCCAATGGTCATCCGGAGCGTTTCCGGATTGTCACCTTTGAAGGCGCGTTCCATGGCCGCACGCTTGCAACCATCGCTGCCGGTGGTCAGGCCAAATATCTCGAAGGTTTCGGCCCGAAGGTCGAAGGTTTCGATCAGGTGCCGTTCGGCGACGAGGCCGCGTTGCGCGCCGCGATTACCGATGAAACCGCTGGCATCCTGCTTGAGCCTGTGCAGGGCGAGGGCGGTCTGCGGGGTTTCCCGGAAGAATTCATGCGCCTGATCCGTCAGATCTGCGACGAAAAGGGCCTGTTGATGATCCTCGATGAGGTCCAGACCGGCGTTGGCCGTACCGGCAAGCTGTTTGCCCATGAATGGTCGGGCGTCACCCCGGACATCATGGCTGTGGCCAAGGGTATTGGCGGCGGTTTCCCGGTTGGCGCCTGCCTCGCGACGGCTGAGGCCGCCAAGGGCATGGTTGCCGGTGTGCATGGCACGACCTATGGCGGCAATCCGTTGGCCATGGCGGTCGGCAATGCCGTGCTGGACGTCGTTCTGGCTGACGGTTTCCTGGAAAATGTTCAGGCCACCGCGCTTGTCATGAAGCAGGGCCTTGCCTCGATCATCGACCGGTTCCCGAATGTGGTATCCGGGGTTCGCGGGCGCGGTCTCCTGATGGGCATTAAATGCGTTGTTCCCAATACCACGCTCATTCAGGCGCTGCGTGATGAGCATTTCCTGAGCGTTGGCGCTGGCGACAATGTTGTCCGTCTGCTGCCGCCGCTGGTCACGACGCCGGAAGAAGCCCGCGAGGCGCTGAACCGCATCGAAATGGCCGTGGAACGGCTTTCCGTCGCAAATCCGGTCAGTAAGACGGCGTGATCATGGCTCAGGATAACGGTATCAAGCACTTCCTCGACCTGTCTGCCGTGCCGGGCAGCGAATTGCGCTCCATCCTTGAGGATGCGAAGGCGCGCAAGGCGCGGCTGAAGGCGGGCGAGATTGAAAAGCCATTGGCCGGCAAGGTGTTGGCGATGATTTTCGAAAAGCCGTCGACGCGCACGCGCGTATCCTTCGATGTCGGTATGCGCCAGCTCGGCGGTGAAACGCTGATGCTCACCGGCTCGGAAATGCAGCTCGGCCGCAGCGAGACCATCGCCGACACGGCGAAGGTCCTGTCGCGCTATGTGGATGCGATCATGATCCGCACCACATCGCATGACCGTATGCTGGAACTGGCGGAATATGCCACCGTTCCGGTCATTAACGCACTGACCGACGACACCCACCCTTGTCAGATCATGGCCGACGTTCTTACATATGAGGAACATCGCGGCTCGATCAAAGGCAAAACCTTTGCCTGGATGGGGGACGGCAACAACGTCCTGCATTCGCTTGTGGAAGCCGCAGCGCGGTTTGATTTCAACGTCAATATCGCGACGCCGGAAGGCAGCGAGCCGAACCAGCACTTTATTGACTGGGCCAGGGCGCACGGTGCGGACATCATGTCCACGACAGACCCGGACAAGGCGGTCAGCGGTGTGGATTGCATCGTTACCGACACCTGGGTTTCGATGGGACAGGAAGACCGCGCCCGTGGACACAATGTGTTCATGCCCTATCAGGTCAACGCAAGGCTGATGGCGAAAGCTGATCCGAAGGCGCTCTTCATGCATTGCCTGCCCGCGCATCGCGGGGAGGAAGTGACCAACGAAGTGATCGACGGGCCGCAATCGGTCGTGTTCGACGAAGCCGAAAACAGGCTCCACGCCCAGAAGGCCATTCTGGCCTGGTGCCTGCAAGGCGCGTGATTGGAGTTTTCTGTGGCTGAGGATACCAGCAACATTCATATCGAAGCCGAAAACGGCCAGTCGGGCCCCAAGCTCGATCTGGGTGATTTCGGCTTTGCGGGCGACGATGCGGTCGTGCCCTTCCAGGTGGAAGGGCTCGATGTGCGCGGTCGCGCGGTTCAGCTTGGCACGAGCATCGACGCCATTTTGAACCGCCATAAATATCCCGAGGAAGTGGCCCGCCTGCTGGCGGAGGCGACGGTTCTGACCGTTCTGCTTGGCACTTCGCTCAAATTCGAAGGCAAGTTCATTTTCCAGACCCAGTCTGACGGTCCAGTGGACATGCTGGTGGTGGATTTCAGCACGCCCGATGCGGTGCGCGCCTATGCGCGTTTCGATGAGGAGCGCCTGAAGGATGCTATTGCTGCTGGCAAGACAGAGCCGGAAGAATTGCTCGGTCGTGGCACGCTGGCCTTCACGGTAGATCAGGGCGCTTATATGCAGCGCTATCAGGGCATCGTGGCCTTGGACGGCTCGACGCTTGAACAAATCGCGACAACCTATTTCCGCCAGTCGGAACAAATCCCGACCGATCTGAAGCTCAGCGTCGCCAAGCTTGTCGAACGGGGTGCTGATGGCAAGCTCGTCGAGAAATGGCGCGCTGGCGGACTGATCATCCAGTTCCTGCCGGAATCGGAATTGCGCGCGCGCATTCCCGATCTGCCGGGCGGCGACGGCGACGAAAATGAAGCCGTGCATCATCCGGTGGATGACGCGTGGGATGAGGCGCGGTCGCTGGTTGGAACGATCGAAAGCTCGGAACTGACCGATCCGACGATCGGCTCTGAACGGCTGCTCTATCGCCTGTTCCATGAACGTGGCGTGCGTGTCTTCAACGCCATCAAGGTGGTGGACGAATGCTCCTGCTCGCGGGAGAAGATCGAGGGCGTCCTCGCCGGTTTCAGCGCCGAGGAAATTCGCGACAGCATCGAGGACGGCAAGATTTCGGTGACCTGCGAATTCTGTTCGACGCGCTACGAATTCGATCCCGCGCAGTTTGCGAAATAATCAAAAAAGGCGGTTCTTCTGAGCCGCCTTTTTGTTTCCAGCTCTAATTCAAGGTACGGCGCTGCTCGGGCACATCCAGCGAGAATGCGGGAATATCCACCTCGAAAGTGTTGCCGGTCGGGTTTTGCATCTGGTAACGGCCAACCATCACGCCGGACGATGTGGTCAGCGGGCAGCCGGACGAATATTGGAACGAGTCACCTGGATCGAGAACAGGCTGTTCGCCCACGACCCCGGCTCCGCGCACTTCCTCGACACGACCATTGGCGTCGGTAATCTGCCAGTAGCGTGAGCGCAGTTGCACCGTGTCGGATGAATTATTGGCGATGGTGATGCGGTATCCCCAGACATAGCGATTGTCTTCCGGAGCCGACTCTTCTTCCAGATAGAACGGCTCAACCGTTATTTCGATCCCCTGCGTCACCGCCCTGTACATCGCATCCGCCTTTGTCACTTGCCTGATGCCCACCTATCGCCAAAGTTGCGTTGGAGGTCAACGTGAAGCGGTCATCCAGACAGGGTCGGCGAGGGAAGTTTTCTGCTTTTCGCGCGTTCTTGCGGGGGATTGCAGCGAAAAGGTCACATTTTTCAAGACGAAACACCGTCTTTTGCATGATCCTGATAGGCTTCAGGACGAAATTGAACTGACAACCCGGCCTGATTCCGTCAGGCCGGATCATCATTTGTTATTTTCAGCGAACCGCTGCCTTCAGCGCTTCTTCGACGTCTTCGAGAAGATCGTCGGTGTCTTCAAGGCCGACCGAAATGCGCAGCACGCCATCGGAAATGCCAAGCTCGGCCTTGGCTTCGTCGCTCAGGTTCTTATGCGTCGTGGTGGCCGGATGGGTGATCAGGCTCTTGGCGTCGCCCAGATTGTTGGAGATGCTGAACACCTGCAATGCGTTTTCGAACTTGAATGCGGCTTCCTTGCCGCCTTCCAGTTCCAGCGCGATCAGGGTCGAGCCGCCGGTCATCTGCTTGGCGATGATATCCGCCTGCGGATGGTCGGCGCGGCCCGGATAGATGACGCGCTTGACGCCCGGCTTGCCGGCGAGAACATCAGCAACGGCAGCCGCCGACTGCGTCATCTGGCGCACGCGCACCGAGAGCGTTTCCAGACCCTTCAGCATGATCCACGCATTGAACGGGCTCATGCCGGGGCCGGTGTGGCGATAATAGTCCTGAAGCGTGGTTTCGACCCATTC
>JAEXXS010000113.1 GCA_023451915.1 Pseudomonadota bacterium
TCTGGCTGGGCGTGACGCTCGTCAATCGCGCCACCTTTCCGGCGCAACTGACCCAAGAGGGGAAAACGTTCCTCCATGTTGCCGAGGATACGGTGCGGCAGTTTTACGCCACCCGCAAAAGTCTGCAGCCAAGCCGACAGGGGCAGAATCCAGCGCTAAAATTTTCCGCCCTGCATACTTTGACCGTGACATTCTTCCCGCAATGGCTGAAGGGGATAGATGCGGCCATCGGCAATATTCACTCCCAACTCGCACCGGATCGCGGCGGGTTTGAAGACAATATTGCGACCCTGACCGAAGGCGAGGTCGATTTCTTCCTGACCTATGCGCATCCAACAGTTCCGATCCTCATCGACAGGGAACGCTTTCCGTCGATCGTTCTCGGCACAGAGCGGCTCATTCCGGTGTCGTTGCCATCCGACGATGGGCCTTTGCTGGATCACGCGATCAAGACCGGCGCTCCACTTCCCTATCTCAGCTATGGGGACTTTTCCTTTTTTGGCGCGGCCCTGGCGCAGAAATTTATGTCCGGTCCCAATTTTTCGCGCAAGGTCGTGCATGAAAACACCATGTCCATCGGCCTCAAAGCCATGGTTCAGGCCGGATGGGGCATGGCCTGGCTGCCGGAAAGTCTTGTGCAGGAAGAGATCAGTTGTGGCGATATTGTGCCTGCATCGGTCGATCCCTATTGGGATCTGACGACGGAAATTCGCATCTTCCGCCACGATACGCCACTTTCGCCGCGGGCCGAAAGCCTGTGGAGCTTTTTGCAGGCAAAAGACGGTGCAGTTGCAGAAAACAGCGATTGACAGGGCGCTATGCGCAGCGCTGTAAATGCTCGCACTTTATTCGGCCGGAGAGGGACATAGACGGCATGAAGATCACCATCGAACAATCGCTCGATCAGGCGGGGACGGGCGCATTCCAGCGGGGCTTGCTCGGGGTTTTCGGTCTCGTCTGGGCAGCTGACGCGATGCAGGTTCTGGCTGTCGGCTTCACCGCCGCCTCAATCGCCAAAACATTCGGGCTGACCGTGCCCCAGGCATTGCAAACTGGGACGCTTTTCTTCTTCGGCATGTTGGTCGGGGCAGCCGTTTTCGGCAGGCTCGCCGATAAATATGGCCGTCGCCGCGTACTACTGATCACCGTCGCGTGCGATGCCGTGTTTGGTCTGCTTTCGGCCTTTGCGCCGGGATTCGAAGTTCTGCTTGCGCTGCGTTTCCTGACCGGCGTGGCCGTCGGCGGAACGCTGCCCGTGGATTATGCCATGATGGCCGAATTTCTGCCCTCCAAGAACCGGGGGCGCTGGCTGGTCATGCTGGAAGGTTTCTGGGCAGTGGGTACCGTTGTCATCGCGCTTGCCGCATGGGCTGCAAGTCTCGCCGGTGTCGAGGATGCCTGGCGCTATATTTTCGTCGTCACCGCAGCGCCTGCGCTTATCGGTATCTGGTTGCGCCTCTGGGTGCCGGAATCGCCGATGCATCTTCTGAAATCCGGTCGCGCGGATGAAGCAAAAGCGGTCATGAACCGCGTTTTGCGCCGCAATGGCAAGCCGGAACTGCCGCCGAAGGCGCGGCTGGAAGCGCCGCTTCTTGTAACGAATGAACGGCTTTTGTCGCCAGCGCTGCGCCAGCGGACGCTCGCCACACTGGCGATCTGGTTTCTCGTTTCGGTGTCCTATTACGGCATCTTCACCTGGATACCGGCCAAGCTCGCCGGTGACGGTTTCGGCTTCGTGCGCGGCTATGGCTTTCTGGTCGTGGTGGCGCTGGCGCAATTGCCAGGCTACGCGCTTGCCGCCTATGGCGTCGAAACATGGGGCCGCCGCAAGACGCTGATCAGCTTCCTGTTTATCAGCGCTGCGGCCTGCGCCTTGTTCACGGTCGCGGATAGCTCGGCTGTTGTCGGCGCATCGATCCTGATCATGAGCTTCGCGCTGTTAGGCACATGGGGTGCGCTCTACGCCTTCACGCCAGAGCTTTATCCGACAGCCCTGCGTGCCAGCGGGATGGGCGCGGCGGGCGCCATGGCGCGCCTCGGCGGTCTTCTGGCGCCATCAGCTCTGGCCATCGTCATCAGCCAGAGCTTCAACGTGGCTGTGGCCATGTTTGCGGGCCTTCTGGCTCTCGCGGGCGTGATCGCGTTCCTCATCAATGTCGAAACGCGCCAGCAGGCTTTGAACTGAGGCTCATAGCGCCTTTCGGAATGTCAGATTGAGGCGAACACGACCAACCTTGTCGCGTTCACCATCTTTCAACGCCAATATGCCGTGATAGAAAAGCCGCGATGGCCCGCCCCAGACGACCACATCTCCATGATGCAACGGGTATTTGGCAATCGGGTCGTTGCGCTTGAGGCCACCAAACTGGAAGGTCGCCGGAAGACCGAGCGAAACCGACACAATCGGATTGGTAAAATCGCGTTCGTCCTTGTCCTGATGCAAGGATAGTTTTGCGCCGGGCTCATACCGATTGACCAGGCAGGCATCTGGCGAAAAATCGGGATAACCGGCCTGTCGGGCCGCGTTTTCCGCGAGATTGCGAAAGGCGTCCGGCATTGCGGGCCATGGTTTCCCGGTTTCGGGGTCATTGGCGCTATAGCGGTAGCCGCTTTTATCGGTCACCCAGCCTGCCTGTCCACAATTGGTCATGGCGACCGACATGCGATAACCGCCGGGCGTTACCATATGCCGAAACGGCGCGGCGGCACTGACATCCGCCAACGATTTTAGAATAGACTCTTCATCGGGCAATGCGAAGCCGCGCAGAAGCATCGCACCGGGCGCAAGAATCTCCACAGGTTCAAGCTGATCGAACAAATCTCTCATAAGGCTTTTTAGCACAAAGCAGCACAGAAACGTCCCGGAATCTGTTTTCAAATTGAAGCCCCCTGACGGGGGCTTCAGATTGTTATCAGGGAGACTACCAGTTCACCTTGAAGCCGAGCGTTCCCTTGAGGCTGTAGTTATCGCCAAAGTCCGCGAAACTGGTCTTGACCATGCCTTCGCCGAATAGAGCATATTTGCCATCAGCCCAGGCATAGGTTCCGCCAGCCCCGATGCCGCCCCAGGTTTTGTCGTTTTCGCTTTTGAAATCCACGCCGCTCGCACGGATCTTATAATCGTCCATGAACTCCTGATAGAGATTGGCGGCGAGATAAAGATTGGTCTGTGTCAGCCGGTTGTTACCGTCGCGCCAAGCATTGCGATATTCCGCCGCCAGCCCAATGCGAGCATTCAGGCTGTCGCCGTTGCGCAGATCGACCGGCACCCCCGCGACATCGTGGAAACTGTCGAAATCCACCGACGACCAGACAAGTTGAGCCTGCGGCGTGATCGACCAATGCTCGTTGACTTCAATACGCCGTCCGCCTTCGAGGCTGAGCCCATAGCCAAAGCCCTTATTGCCATCGGCCAAAGATTTTTCGAGCGTATCGGAAACCAGTTTGCTGTCATACCAGGTCAGTTGAAGCTGTCCGTCGAGATAGTAGCCATTATTGCCATACCAGGTGAGGGCCCCGCCCACGCCCCATCCGTCTGTGTCGATGGTGCCGTCGCCGCTGAATGACGAGATATCGCTGCTGGCTTTGCCATATTGCGCGGTGAAGCTGCCGATCAGGCGACCGGATTGGCTTTCCTGAAACAGCGCATCGATACCCGCCTGCATGACGAAGACGCCAATATCCTGCGTCACACCCGCCGTGGAACCATGGGCAGCAAATTTGCTGTGCGCTCCCTCAATGCGTCCCCAGACGCCATATTTGTCGATGGCGATATCTGGTCCCGCCGTCGCATGACCGTCTTTCACATCGACACTCGGCAAAACGTCATCGTTCCAGTATCGATTGCCGACGCGCTGCTGCAAGCTTGGCATCTGGTTCAATGCCTGCATATTGCGCGTATAGCCTTCATAGATCGGCATGGACGGATTATAGCGCGTCTCGCCATTCGCCCCCGTGTTGTGCAGATAAAAGCCGCCATCGCCCGACAGGACAACACTCTTCACGGTCGCCGATGAAGAGCGTGCTTCAGGTACCGCAGGCGAGGGTGCTTCGGTCGTTTCATCGGCAGTTGCGGTGATTTGATAGGCATAGACGCCGTCCAATACAGCCGCTTCACCATCCGCCGTTGTATAGTCGCCGGCCAGTTCGAATGTACCGGCAGCATTACCTGCTATCTCAATGATTTTAGTGCCATCGGCAATCTGCGTGCTGGCGTCGCCTTGGGAAACCAGTCTCAACTGGCTGGTGCCATAACTATTGCCACCGATGACAAGATGGCTGGTTTCGCTTTTATGCGCTCCCACGCCCGTGGCGATTTCGACCGTGCCGCCTTTGCCGATATAATCACCTTTGACAGTCAGTGTGCCGATACCATTTTCACCGGGAGCGACAACGCCGCCGGTTTCATTGGTCACGGATTGGACGCTGCCGACGCCGCTTAACCGCCCGGCTCTTGCAACGCGAACCGATGTGTAATTGTCTCCGTCGAAGATCAACGTCCCGCCAACGACAGCCGACTTGCCGGTAAAGCTGTTATCAGCGGTCAGCCGCAATTCACCTGCGCCGCGCTTGATCAGTCCGCCAATACCGGAAATGGAATTGGACCAGGTCGATGAATAACCTTGTGTATTGACGTCGAAGCCTTCCGCGTAGCGGAATTTCATCGGGCCGTTAATCGCAGCGCCGAGGTTCAGAAGACCTTGCCCGTAGATTTCGGTCGGACCGATATGGGTGGCGGTGGTCAGCAGGGTTTCAATGGTCTGCCGCGCATTCATATAGGGAAAAGCCTGACGCACAACCGCGGCGGCCCCGGCAACGTGGGGCGTCGCCATGGAGGTGCCTTGCATGTAGGAATAACCGCCGCCGGGATAGGTCGAGTAAACGGGACCGCCATTATCGCCGCCCGGAGCCGCCATGCACCATTCGGCGGCAATACCGCAGCGATTGCTGTAGCTTGCTATATGCCGGTTCGGACCCACGGAAACGACGGCGATGATCGAGCCTCTCAAATCGGAGAAGTCCAGATTGGCGACAGCCGGATCATTCGGCGCCAAAAGGTGGAATGTGTCTGGATTGTTCGTGTTGAGATCGCGTCGGCGGCCATCGACGAATTTATATTTGCCGAGCGCGGTGTTGTGCGGCGTTATCGCGGGAAAAAGGGCGCTCCCGCTCGGATGTGCCGACGAAATCGGCTGCACCTTGTAATCGTTGCCGGCCGCGAAAACCATCACGATATCGGCTTTGGCGGCGACTTTCAGCGCTTCATAATCATTTTTGAGATAACCGCCATAGAGGATCGCCTGATAGTTCAATTCTCGGTAATGGGGGTTGTTGTAAGGGGTAGGAAAGACGTAGGGGCCATAGCTGCCATTGAGAACCTTGACCTTGGTTGTTGATGCGTAGCGCAGCGCCCTGTTGACCGCATCATATTCTCGGTCCGGTACGATGGCCCGCAAGGCGAGGATTTGTGCATCATAGGCAACGCCATGCATGCCGGTTCCGTTGCGGGCTGCCGCGATGGTGCCGCTGACATGCGTTCCGTGCCCGATAGGCCTGCCGTTTTCTTGAAGGTCCCGAACATCCCGTTCGTGCATGTAAGTGCCGAAGTTTCTCGACCAGGGATGAACCTTCCCGGCAAACTCCGGATGGTAGATATCAATGCCCGTGTCGAGCACGGCGACTGTGATGCCTTTGCCAGTAAAGCCTCGCCGATAGGCGGGCATCGGGTTGATCATCGGCAAACCCCAGCTTGCCAGATATTCCGCATCGGATGTGAATGTTCGCGATGGTTCCGCTTGTTGTGCCGATGAATAAGAAGGAAATAGATAAATAGTCGCAGCTAATAATCGA
>JAEXXS010000032.1 GCA_023451915.1 Pseudomonadota bacterium
CGCCTTGACCACACGGTCGGCGACATGGCCCTCGATTTCGATCATCATGATGCCGCGCACCGGCAGGTCGACAGCGTCCGAGCGCAGGATGACCGTATAGCCCAAAATATCGCCTGAACGTTCCAGCCGCTCCATGCGCGCACGGATCGTTGCGCGGGAAACGCCGAGATCTATTGCAATGTCGGATATGCTGCGGCGGCCGTTATGGCGCAAAAGCGTAATCAGCTTTTCATCCAGATCGTCCATAGTTTCTCCAATTTGAAAAGCCAATCCGACATTCTGATAAACCAAACCGATAAAATTGCCAATCCGGTTGGTTCACATCGCCAAATAAAAATGATGAATTTTGGGGCAATAATCAGAAGGAACCTTGTTTAATGCATTGCAAGATTTTGGGACTACCCGTTCAGGAAGGCACTGGCCGCGCAGGCTGCAATATGGGTCCCGATTCCTACCGTGCTGCCGGTATTGCGGATGCCATCCGCGAGCTTGGTCACAGCTTTACGGATCTCGGCAATCTGGTTCCAAGCCCCGCGCAGGCCGCAAAGGCCCCGCAGGACCATCCAAACCGTGCGATCAAGGCGCTGCCAAGCGCTGTTGCCTGGATTGAAGCGATCAGCGACGCGGCCTTCCGCGAGAGTGAGGAAGGCTTCCCGATTTTCCTCGGCGGCGATCATCTTCTGGCTGCCGGAACGGTTCCGGGCATTGCGCGCCGCGCCGTCGCAAAGGGCCGCAAGCAGTTCGTGCTCTGGCTTGATGCGCATACGGATTTCCACACGCTGGAAACCACGACAAGCGGCAATCTGCATGGAACGCCAGTTGCCTATTACACCGGGCAGAAGGGCTTTGACGGCTATTTCCCGAAGCTTGAAGCCGCTATCGATCCACACAATGTCTGCATGCTGGGTATCCGCAGCGTCGATCCGGCGGAACGTCTGGCCATTCAGAAGACCAAGGTTTCGGTCTTCGACATGCGCATGATTGACGAGCACGGCGTGGCCGCCCTGTTGCGCCGTTTCCTCGACCGTGTGAAGGCGGAAGACGGCCTGCTGCATGTCAGCCTTGACGTCGATTTCCTTGACCCGTCGGTGGCGCCCGCTGTCGGCACCACGGTTCCGGGCGGCGCGACTTTCCGCGAGGCGCATCTCATCATGGAAATGCTGCATGACAGCGGGCTGGTGACGAGTCTCGATCTGGTCGAGCTGAACCCGTTCCTGGACGAACGCGGCCGCACGGCCACCGTCATGGTGGACCTGATGGCGAGCCTTCTCGGCCGCAGCGTCATGGATCGTCCGACGATCAGCTATTAAGGCGCGTCTCACAGATTGACGCTCCGATTAATGTATCAAGAAACAATGCGCTCCGAAGGTCGTGTCAGTCTTTCGGAGCGTATTAAAGGAGAATTTGAATGACCCAGCCGAACCTCAATATCGTCCCCTTCGTCAGTGTCGACAACATGATGAAGCTGGTGCTTTCCATCGGCGTAGAGACCTTTCTGAAGGAACTGGCCGCATATGTGGAAGAGGATTTCCGTCGCTGGGAAAATTTCGACAAGACGCCGCGTGTCGCCTCCCACTCCCGCGAAGGCGTGATCGAGCTGATGCCGACGAGCGACGGCACGCTTTATGGCTTCAAATATGTCAACGGCCACCCGAAGAACACACGTGAAGGTCTTCAGACCGTCACGGCTTTCGGCGTTCTGGCTGATGTCGGCAGCGGCTATCCCATGCTCCTGACCGAAATGACGATCCTGACGGCGCTGCGCACGGCTGCCACCTCAGCGGTTGCCGCCAAATATCTCGCGCCGAAGAATGCCCGCACCATGGCGATCATCGGCAATGGCGCGCAGAGCGAGTTTCAGGCCATGGCGTTCAAGGCGCTGCTCGGCGTGGACAAGCTTCGCCTTTATGACCTCGACCCGGAAGCGACCGCAAAATGCATGCGCAACTTGGCCCATGCTGGCTTTGACATTGTCGCCTGCAAGTCGGTTGAAGAAGTGGTCGAGGGCGCCGACATCATCACGACTGTGACGGCGGACAAGGCCAATGCCACCATCCTGACCGACAACACGGTTGGCGCTGGCGTGCATATCAATGCTGTTGGCGGCGATTGCCCGGGCAAGACCGAATTGCACGGCGATATTCTGCGCCGTTCCGACATTTTCGTCGAATATCCGCCGCAGACCCGTATCGAAGGTGAAATTCAGCAGCTGCCGGAAGACTATCCGGTCAACGAGTTGTGGGAAGTCATCGCCGGCAAGGCAGCAGGCCGCAAGGATGCGCGCCAGATCACGCTGTTTGATTCCGTCGGCTTCGCCACGGAAGATTTTTCGGCGCTGCGTTATGTGCGCGACAAGCTCAAGGATACCGGCCTTTACGAACAGCTCGACCTTCTGGCTGATCCGGATGAGCCGCGCGATCTGTTCGGCATGCTGCTGCGTCACGAAAAGCAGCTCGAAGCCGAAAAGACGAAGCCTGCTGCTTGAGTGTCTGATCCATAAGCCGCCATGCCGGTCTGCAAATGGCAATTTGGTTTTGTATTCGCATAATCTGAACCGAAAAGTCTGCAACTTTTCGGGATTATGCGAGGCTTGCCTAGGCTCACGTACCTTTAAGTACGCTGCGCTCCGGTTCTCGAAATCACCATTTTCGCCATGGCCTGTCGCTTTTTGATTCAGACACTATAGCGCACGGCGCGCATGACGCGGGGCGGCGACACGCCCCGCTTGCGTGGCGATGGCCATCTCGAAACTGTCGGCGATGCGCCTTGCGCGGTCGATGAAGATGATCGCCGCTTCCGCAGGATAAATCTCGCGCGCGGTTTGCTCGAA
>JAEXXS010000039.1 GCA_023451915.1 Pseudomonadota bacterium
ATGCGCGCGCGGTTGTCATCGGGGGAGGTTGCGTCGGCGCCTCCATTCTTTACGGTCTGGCCAAACGAGGCTGGTCGGATGTCGTTCTTCTGGAACGCACGCAGCTCACCGCCGGTTCCACATGGCATGCGGCAGGCCTGATCCCGTCCTATGCGCGCAGCATCAATATCGGCCGCATGATCAACAAATCCATCGAGATTTATGAAGGTCTGGAAGCCGAGACGGGCCAGCATGTCGGCTGGCACAAATGCGGCCAGTTGCGCATTGCCAATACGCGCGATCGGCTGGACGAATATAAGAGCTATATGAGCGTTGCCGAAGTGCAGGGTCTGCGCGCTGAACTGGTTTCTCCGGCACGCGCCCGCGAATTGTGGCCGCTGCTTGAAAACAATCACGACATGCTGGGTGCGCTCTATCACCCGGATGACGGTCACATTGCACCTGCCGACGTCACCATGGCGCTTGCCAAGGGCGCGCGCGACAGAGGCGCGAAGATTCATCTCAACACGCAGGTCAACGGTTTCGAGCGCCTGCCAAGCGGCGAGTGGAAGGTGAAGACCAATCAGGGCGACATCATCTGCGAGCATATCATCTCGGCGACTGGCAACTATGCCCGCCAGACCGGGGCCATGCTCGGCCTCGACATTCCGGCGATCCCCATCATCCATCAATACTGGATTACCGATGCGGTGCCGGAAGTGATCGAGCGCAAGCGTCAGGGCCTGCCTGAAATGCCGATCCTGCGCGACGAGGGCTTTGAGGGCTATCTGCGCGAGGAAGGCGACGGGCTGATGTTCGGCCCTTATGAAAAGACGGAGCATCTGAAGCTCTTTGCTGAAAACGGCGTGCCGGAATGGTTCGGCGCCGATCTTCTGGAAGAGGATTTCGATTCTGTTTCATGGAACTGGGAACAGGCCATTGAGATGGTTCCCGCACTCGGTCGCGTCGGCATCAAGGCCAATGTGCGCGGGCCGTTCCAGATGACGGCGGATGAACTGCCGCTGGTTGGTCCGGCCTGGGGGCTGGACAATGTCTGGCTGGCCGAAGGCGTTCCGGGCGGCATCCTGTGGGGCGGTGCAATCGGCTATTACCTCTCGGAACGTATCGTGGAGGGCGGCAACAGTATCGATACGTCCGAACTCGATCCGCGTCGTTTTGGCGATTATGCCAACAAGAACTGGACCCGCGAAAAGGTGCGCGAATCCTGGGGCACCCATGCCGAGCAGCATTATCCGGGGCAGGATATGCCCGCCGCCCGCCCGCAGAAAACCGCGCCGTCCTATGACCGCCTGACGGAACTGGGCGCTGTCTGGGGTTGCCTCAATGGTTGGGAAATGCCGAACTGGTTCGCGCCTAAGGGCGTCGAGGCCAAGGATCAGTATAGCTGGCGCTGGACGGAAAAGGGCAAATATGTAGGCGAGGAAGTCGAAGCGGTCCGCAATGCGGTCGGCCTCGTCGAAATGACGCCGATGACCAAATTCGAGGTCAGCGGTCCCGGCGCGGAAGCCTGGCTCGACGGCATTCTCGCCAACCGCCTGCCGAAAATTGGTCGCGTCAACCTCGCGCATCATCTGACCAAGAAGGGCGGGGTTCAGGCGGAATATGTGGTGTCGCGTCTCGATGACGGCACTTTCTATATGATTTCCACCCCCCGCGCCGAACGCTGGAACTTTGACGATCTGTCGAAGCTGCTGCCGAAGGACGGCAGTGTTATCCTGCGCAATGTGACCAATGATCGTGGTTGCTTCACTATCGTCGGGCCGAAGGCGCGTGACGTGTTGCAGTCGCTTACCGAAATCGATCTGTCGAACGAGGCGTTCCCGTGGTTCGGCATTAAGTCTGGAACGGTCGGCCTTGCCAGCGATGTGCGCCTGCTGCGCGTCAATTATGAAGGCGAACTGGGGTGGGAGCTTTATCATCCGCTGGCCTATCAACGTCACCTGCTTGAAGCCTTGCTTGCATCCGGCAAGGAACACGGCCTGCGTCTCATCGGCCTGCATGCATTGGAATCGCTGCGGCTCGACAAGTCCTATCGCGCCATGTATCGCGACATGAACACCGAGCTGAGTGCTTGGGAAAGCGGCCTCGAACGCTTCATCCGTCTCGACAAGGGCGATTTTATCGGCAGGCAGGCGCTGGTCGATGAAAAGGAGCGCGGCGTCAAGCGCCGCTCTGTCACGCTTGCGGTTGAAACCGATGGCGCTAGCACGCTGACCTGCGAGGGTGTCTACCACGAGGGCAAGCTGGTGGGTCGCGTGACCTCGGGCAGCTATTCCTACACATTCGGGCACGATATTGCGCTGGCGCTGCTGCCGGTCGAGCTTGGCGTGCCGGGCACCGAACTGGAAATCCCGGTTCTGGGTGAGATGCGCAAGGCCCGCGTGATCGAGGAATCGCCATACGATCCGGAAGCCAAGCGCGCACGCCTCTGATCGTCCGTACAATAGTTAGTGCGAACCGGCTCCGCTATATCGCTACGACGATCCGGTTCGCTGCAAGGAAAGGTTAGCCCTATGAAGGCAGTTGTCGCAGTAAAACGTGTCGTCGATTACAACGTGAAGATCCGTGTCAAGGGCGACGGATCGGGCGTTGAGCTTTCGAATGTGAAGATGTCGATGAACCCGTTCGACGAGATTGCGGTTGAAGAGGCGATCCGCTTGAAGGAAGCTGGCAAGGTCACCGAGATCGTGGCTGTATCGGTCGGCCCGGCACAGGCGCAGGAAACACTGCGTACCGCACTTGCCATGGGTGCGGACCGCGCGATCCTCGTCAAGACCGACGAGACGGTTGAGCCGCTTGGCGTCGCCAAGGTCTTGAAGGGCGTGGGCGATGCGGAAAAGCCGGACCTCGTCTTCCTTGGCAAGCAGGCCATTGACGACGATGCCAACCAGACCGGCCAGATGCTGTCGGCGCTCTTGAACTGGAGCCAGGCAACCTTCGCCTCGAAGGTGGAGCTGGGCGATGGTTCGGCCAAGGTGACGCGTGAAGTCGATGGCG
>JAEXXS010000103.1 GCA_023451915.1 Pseudomonadota bacterium
AAATTATGATTGAACGGCGTCACATAGGCGCTGATAGCGGCATGGTTGGCCTGCACATTTTCTGTCAGCAGGGCCGCTACAATCGATATGCCGACGCTCGATCCGATATTGCGCGACAGATTGTACAGGCCGGTTCCGTCGCCGCGCAGATGGGCGGGGAGGGTGGAAAAGGCAATCGTGGTCAGCGGCACGAACAGGAAGCCCAGACCCGCGCCTTGAATGAAGCCCACGCGCACAATGGTCCATTGCGAAATATTGGGCGTCCAGCCGGTCATCTCATACATCGCCCAGGCCGTCAGTCCGAGGCCGGTTAAAAGCAGATAGCGTGAATCGACGCGGCCAATCAGCTTGCCGACCAGAAACATGCAGGCCATGGTGCCCATGCCGCGCGGCCCCATCACGATACCGGCTGTGGTCACCGGATAGCCCATTAATGTCTGGAGATAAGGCGTCATCAGCGCCAGCGATGCCAGATAGGTCACGCCGATAATGAAGATGAAAAGCATACTCACCGAGAAATTGCGGTCGAGAAACAGCTGCGGTTTCACGAAAGAATTCTCAGCCGTGAATGTATGCACCACAAGCAGATAGAGCGCCGCCGCACAAACCAGCGACTCGATGACAATTTCGCTCGATGAAAACCAGTCCATCTGCTCGCCGCGATCAAGAAACAATTGCAGCGATGCAATGGCAAGACTGAGCAGACCGAAGCCGGTCCAGTCAAGACGCGCCATTCGATCTATCCTGGTTTCAGACACGAAGACCATGATCCCGGCAAAGGCCAGCGCACCAATCGGCACATTGATATAGAACACCCAGCGCCAGCTCATATTGTCGGTGAGCCAGCCGCCGATGACAGGTCCGAGAACCGGCCCGACCATCACCGAAACGCCGAAAAGCGCCATGGCGGAGCCGCGTTCTTCCAGCGTGTAGATATCGAGCAGAATGCCTTGTGACAGCGGCACCAGCGACGCGCCGAACAGGCCCTGTAACAGCCGGAAACCAACGATCTGCGGCAGGGACTGCGCAAGCCCGCAGAGCACTGAGGCCAGGACGAAGCCCGCAATGGCTGCGAGAAGCACGCGCTTGCGGCCGAATTTGGCGGCCAGAAAGCCCGATGGCGGCGTCATGATCGCCGCCGCCACGATATAGGATGTCAACACCCAGTTGATCTGGTCGGCGCTTGCCGAAACGCTGCCCTGAATATAGGGCAGGGCCACATTGGCAATCGTCGTATCCAGCGCCTGCATGATAACCGCGAGAATGACGCAAGCGGTGATCGCGCCGCGATGTGCGACGATGGACGCGCCGGAAATGGCGACGTTAGACATGGTTTCCACCACCGAAGAGATTGGTAATGAAGCGCGGCAGGCCACGCGGATGGCCGGTATCGACCTCCACATTCACGCTCATGCCGACCCGCAGCGGCGGCTGACCGCTCTTTTTGTCGATTTCGACACGCATGGGGATGCGCTGCACAACCTTGACCCAGTTGCCAGAGGTGTTCTGGGCGGGCAGCAGCGAGAAGCTGGAGCCGGAAGCCGGGCTGATGCTGGCGACTTTGCCTTCGAAGCGTATATCGGGATAGGTATCCACCGAAATCGTTACCGGCTGGCCGGGTTCGATCCCGGTCAGTTCGGTTTCCTTCGGATTGGCGGTGATCCACAGATGATCGGATGAAACCAGCGAGAATGCCTGTTGCGCGGCTTGCAGATAGGAGCCGACCTGCAGGCTGTTCACATTGGTGACGGTGCCGTCGAAGGGGGCGCGAATGGTGGCGTCATTAAGCTGGCGCTGGGCTTCATCCACCTTGGCCCTGGCTTGCAGGTAAAGCGGGTTCTGTTCCACCGGCTGGCCAGCATTGCCGCCGAGTTCTGCCAGTGCCGACTGGGCCTGCGCCTTGGCCACGGCAACTTTCTGCTGGGCGGCATCAAGATCGTGCTTTGCCTGATCGAATGTCGCGCGCGATGACGCGCTG
The DNA here is from genome assembly GCA_023451915.1 of Pseudomonadota bacterium. The sequence goes on from JAEXXS010000103.1 coordinate 1,979, forward strand.
GTCGCGACGAGATCCTGCTGCCGCTTGAAGGTGGCCTGATAGAAAGGCAGATCGGCTTCGGCCTGTGTAATCTCAGCAAGCGATTGCTGATAGGAGGCCTGAAGCGCAAGAATCTGATTGCGTACATGGCCGAGTTCAGCCTCGGCGCCTTCCAGCGCAATGGCAAAGGAATCCGGCTTCAGGCGGAATAGCACCTGACCGGCTTTGACCAGCTCGTTTTCGTGCACGTCGATGCCGGCGACAAGCCCTGAAACATCGGTTGAGATGCCAACCATATCGGCCTGCACATAGGCATTGTCGGTCGAAACATAGCGCCCGCCGGTGACGTAGAAGTAGCCGCCGACAACAAGCGCCAGCGGCAGCAGCGAAAACAGCATGCGGCGGCGCTTCAACCGGCGTTTTGTTGCAATCTCGCTCGCGCCTGGCTTTTGGGCCGCGGGGGTGGCCGCATGCGGCTGCGCAGTGGGACCAGTGCTTTCGGCATGGGTTTCGTGGCGTGCTTCAGGCTCATCCCGTTCCACAGTAGCGGGATGTTTTACGATATTGGACGTATCAGTCATGATCTTGCATCTTCGTTGACGATTTCGGAACTTGCGGGAGACCGGCAAGCCCGGGAGAGATTGTCTTTCATCGACAGGAGGGTCTGGATCAGCTGTTCCTGTTCCGCCTGCGAAACACCTTCCAGCGCCTCGGCGCGGGTCTGGCCGCCGAGCTCGCGCATATCTTCCAGAAGCGGCATCGCCGCCTCGCATATGTAAATCAGATGCGCGCGCCGATCAGTCGGGTGGGGCCGTCTTTCGACAAATCCCTGTTCGACGAGCCGGTCGAGAATGCGCGTGAGGGTTATCGCCTCCACGTCCAGCAGATCAGCGAGACTGCGTTGCATGATCCCGTCATTCTTCGAGAGGAATGCCAGCGTTTGCCACTGGGCCCGTGTCAGGCCAGTTCCGCGTGCGCGCTGTTCAAAACGTTTGCGAAGAAGGCGGGCCACATCATGCAACAGAAAACCGAGAACGCGGGTGTCCGCCACTTGTATGCCCACTTATTTATAAGCTACCTTATTATTTGCAGCTTATGACAAGTGTCTTGAACATGGCAAGCGAATTGGATCGCTGGCGAAAGCAAGCGATGTCACAATCACGTGACAACTTGTTGGGAGAGGGCGCTGCTGGTCAGTGCGCAGGTTGCGGCGCGACAGCTTCCAGCCACTGTGCGCGATAAGCAGCATAGGCGTGGCCGGAAGCATCATCTTCGGGCTGATAGCGTCTGCCGTGCTTTTCCTTCGGCGTCGCACCGGCCAGAAGCCCTGCACCGGTGGCGGTACCGGTTGATCCGGCAATGGCTTCAACCGTGCGTCCGGAGAAATTCGCCAGTGCTTTCAGATAAATAGCATTCTCGGAAAAAGGCCCCTCGACGACAATTGGCCCCTTGGCGCCCAGCAAGCCGAGGCAACTTTCCGTCATCAGCGCGGCATAGATACATGCAGCCGCATAGCGTTCGGCATCACGCGCCTGACCCGCATTGCGCCAGCGCAGCTGCGTACCGGGAAAGGGGCCGCAGCCCGGAACCGCGGATGGCAGAGCCATGATCCCGCGATCCAGAACCTGCGCCGTAAGCGCTTCATATTCAGCAGGCGCGGGCTTTTGCAGCCCTTCGGTCATCAGGTCGAATTCGCGTCCGCCCATATAGCGGGCCGAAGGCACGGCGCGCCCATAGGCATCGACATTAGCGAGCGTGTCGCGCTTCGGGTCCAGCTGGTCCAGATTGCCGCCGACGGCGAAGCTCACCACCCATGTGCCGGTTGAAACCACTGAAAACGAGCCTTCGCGATCCATCAGATGTGCGAGCAGCGATGCGTTGGAATCGTGAATGCCGCAATGCACGGGAACGGGCGAGGGCAGTCCGATATCGGTCGCGATCTCCGGCAATAGCGGCCCAAGCGCATCAAAGGCGGAGCGCAGCGGCGGGAATTTTTCGCGAATGTGCAGTTGGTCGACAAGCGCCGAAAAAGCCGATTGTTTCGGCAGCCACAAATCCGTGTGGCAGCCAAGCGAAGTCACTTCCGATGCGGCAATGCCGGTCAGACGCCATGCCCAATATTGCGGATAGGTGAATATGAAATGCGTGCGCGCAAAATCGGCAGGAAAGACCGTCTTCAGAAAATGCAGCTGCGCACCGAGATTGAGGCCAAGCGACAGGGTCGGCGAAAACGTATCCCGAAAATCCGGCTTTATGGCCGCATAGGCGGCACGGATTTCGGCTGGATATTCGAGTTCATAGTCGAGAACCGGCATGGCCAGCGTGCCGTCTGCGTCGACAAGGGCTGCCGACGCGCCATGCGTGGTGATGGAAATGGCATCGAAGCCCGGCTCTTGCGCAAATTCCGCCAGACTTGCCAGAAAGAAGCGCCACAGCGCCTCGATATCATAATGCGGGTAGGCGCCGTCGCGCAGCACCGTGTTCGGCATGCGGCGCGCGGCAATTTCCTCGCCGCCTGCCGCATCGAGTACCACGACTTTGGCATTGGTCTTGCCGATATCGAGAATGGCAATTTGTTTCATGGGCGCTTCATGACATGTGAAACAC
>JAEXXS010000106.1 GCA_023451915.1 Pseudomonadota bacterium
CAAAGCTTGTCATTCTCGATGAGCCCACCTCCTCGCTCGACGCAGGCATTGCCGCGCAGCTGATGGCCTATGTGCGCCGTTTCGTCGGCACCGGCGGCTCCGTTATCCTGATTTCGCATATGCTGGGCGAAATTCTCTCCACCTCCGATCGCATTGTGGTGATGAAGGACGGCAAGGTCGTCGCCAACCGCGCGGCAAAAGATTTCACCAATCGCAGCCTCGTCGAAGCCATGGGCAGCGTCGAGCGCGAGAAAACGGCGCGCCGCGCTGCAAAGGCCGATGCGGGCGGCACGCCCGTTCTGTCACTCGCCAAGCGCGCCAGCGACATCAAGCCGTTTCAGGCATTCAAGGGTGAAGTGATCGGCCTTGCCGGTCTCGCCGGACATGGGCAGACCAAGATGCTGCTCGACCTTTACTATGCGCGGCGGCCGAACTGGGTTCCGGCCCGCACATGCGAAATTGCTTTTGTGGCGGGCGACCGCAGCCTCAATGGCACTTTTCCGCTGTGGAGCATTTTGCACAATCTCACTATCGGCTCGCTGGACCGGCTATCGACGGCAAAGCTCGTTGACCAGAAGCGCGAGGACGCGCTTGGCAGCCAGTGGAAAGACCGCATCCAGATCCGTACACCGGATATGGGCAACCGCATCCTGTCGCTGTCAGGCGGCAACCAGCAGAAGGTGCTTTTTGCCCGCGCGCTGGCGACCAGCGCCAACGCCATTTTGATGGACGATCCGATGCGCGGCGTCGATGTCGGCACCAAGCAGGAGGTCTATGAAATCCTGCGCCATGAGGCCGAAAACGGACGCACCTTCGTCTGGTACTCCACCGAAATGGATGAAATCGAACTTTGTGACCGTGTCTATGTTTTCCGCGACGGCGCGATCGTTGCGGAACTGACCGGCGAAGACATTACGGAAAAGAACGTGCTTGCAGCATCCTTTGCCATGTCGTCTGGGGGAGGTCACGAATAATGCGTCTTTCCTCTTCCTCCATCCGCCTGCTGACGCCGGTATTCTCGCTGATTTTGCTGCTTGCCGCCGTCTTCTACATGCAGCCGCGCGCCATGAGCTATACGGGGCTGAACCTGCTGTTCAATCTGGCGGTGCCTATCGCTCTGGCGACCATCGCGCAGATGCTGATCATGGCCGTCAACGATCTTGATCTTTCGATGGGAACCTTTGTGAGCTTTGTCGTCTGCGTTGCAGCGACCTGGCTCAACACAGCCCCCCTCATCGGTGTGCTAATCCTCGCAGCCGCCATTGCTGCTTATGCGGCGCTCGGCGCAATCATCCACTTGCGCAATCTGCCTTCCATCGTCGTCACGCTCGGTATGAGCTTCGTCTGGGGCGGTTTGGCGGTGTTGCTGTTGCCCTCGCCCGGCGGACAGGCCCCGGACTGGGCGCGCTCCCTCATGACGGCCAAGCCGCCTTTCTTGCCGATGGCGATCGTCGCCAGCATCGTGATTGCCATCGTTACGCATTTCATCGTCATGCGCTCGACCTTCGGCGTGCTGATGCGCGGCGCGGGCGGCAATACGCGCTCGATTGTGCGTGCTGGCTGGTCGGTCACCGCCATCCGCGCCGCCACCTATGCGCTGGCCGCCTTCTTCGCCGTGTTGGCCGGAATTGCGCTGGTCGGCCTCACCACCTCGGCAGATGCCAATATCGCGTTGCGTTATACGCTCCTTTCCATCGCGGGCGTCATTCTGGGCGGGGGTGAATTCGTCGGCGGACGTGTTTCGCCGATTGGCGCGGTCATCGGCGCACTGACGCTGACGCTTGCAGGTTCGTTCCTCTCCTTCATGCGCATTTCACCGGACTGGCAGATCGGCGCGCAGGGCGGCATTCTGATCGTAGTGCTGGCCTTGCGCCTCTTCCTCAATCGCCTCGAAAAGCGGGAGAAAAAGCAATGAACGGCCTTGCGATTCTCACCAGCCGTCCATGGATTTGGTCGTTTATCGCGACCGCCGCTGTGTGGATCATCACCATCCTCTTCACCGGGGGGGCTGGCGCGCAGGGGCTTTCCCATGCGGCCTTCACCTTCGCGTCCTTTTCGGTGATCGTCGGGCTCGGCCAAATGTTCGTCATCACGCTCGGACCCGGCAATATCGACCTGTCGGTCCCGGCCAATATGACGCTCGCCGCCACGCTGGCGCTGAAGCTCATGGATACGCAGGACGGCATGGTGCTGGCAGGTCTTGCTGTCGCGCTGCTGATCGGCCTTGCCATCGGCATCTGCAATTACGCGCTGATCAAGCTCCTGCGCATTCCGCCCATCATCGCCACCCTGTCGATGAGCTTCCTCATTCAGTCCACTGCCATCTGGAGCAATCGCGGCCTGCGCGTGAAACCGCCGGAAAGCCTTGCGCAATTCACCACATCCTCCACGCTTGGCGTTCCCAATGTCGCCATCGTGGCGCTGATCCTGTCGCTGATCGGCTGGGTGCTTTTGAAAAGGAGCATCTATGGGCGCTGGATTTCGGCAATCGGCCAGAACCCGTTCGCAGCCCGCATGGCAGGCGTTCCGGTCGATGGCACCCGCTTCGTCACCTATCTGCTCTGCGCGGTACTCGCCTCGCTCTGCGGCTTCCTGCTCGCCTGTTTCTCGGGCGGCGCGGCGCTGAACATGGGCGCGGAATATCTCTTGATGTCGATTGCAGTCGTCATCATCGGCGGTACGGCGGTTGCAGGTGGCGATTCCAACATCCCTGGTATTTGGGGTGCCGCTCTCTTCATGTTCCTCATAGTCTCGATGCTCAACACCTACGGCTTCGGCGCCGGTGTTCGCCTCGTGCTGACTGGCCTCACCATCATCGCGGTGATCTTCCTCGCCAGCAGCCGGCGCGCTGAGCGTTAATTTTTCCCGGAGTAACTTTCTTGTCTCAGACTGTATCGATCTACGAAATCCACGACGAACGTTTCAAGCAGATGATCGTGCCGAGCGCCGATCTGGACGAACTTTACAGCGGTTGCCGCTGGGCGGAAGGCCCGGTCTGGTTCAACGACTTGAACTGCCTTCTGTGGAGCGATATCCCGAACCAGCGCATCCTGCGCTGGGTGCCGGGGAGCGAGATTGAAGGCGAGGCCGGCAGCGGCGTTTCCGTGTTCCGCAACCCGTCCAATTTCTCCAATGGCAATACGCGCGACCGCGAAGGACGCCTTGTCACCTGCGAGCATGGCGGTCGTCGCGTTACCCGCACGGAGCCGGATGGCAGCATCACCGTGCTGGCCGACAGCTATCAGGGCAAGAAGCTGAATGCGCCCAATGACGTCATCGTGCGCTCGGATGGGACCGTGTGGTTCACCGATCCGACCTATGGGATTATGGCGGATTATGAAGGCTACAAGGCTGACCCAGAACAGCCGACGCGCAATGTCTATCGCCTCGACCCCAAAACCGGCGAGATCGACGCCGTGGTGACCGACTTCCATCAGCCGAATGGCCTTGCTTTCTCGCCGGACGAGACGAAGCTCTATGTCGCCGAAAGCGCCTATAGTCACGACGAGAATGCACCGCGCCATATCCGCGTTTTCGACGTGGTGGATGGCGGTAAGCGCCTGACGGGCGGCGATGTGTTCTGCACCATAGACAACGGCCTGCCGGACGGTTTCCGCTTCGATACGGATGGCAATCTGTGGACTAGCGCAGGCGATGGCGTGCATTGCTTCTCGCCGGAAGGCACACTTCTCGGCAAGATCAAGACGCCGCAGACGGTCGCCAATGTGACGTTTGGCGGTCCGCGCCGCAACCGCCTGTTCATTGCCGCCACGAAGTCGCTTTACGCGGTTTATCTTACCGTGACGGGCGCCCAGTATCCTTGATCTAGAGCGGTTCCGGTTAAAACGGAATCGTGGAACCGCTCTATCTATTTGTTTTTACGCATTACCCCACGCAAAACCGCTACGCACTTTTGCTGGAAATGCTCTAGTTGTTGTCAGCCCATCAAAACAAAACCGCCGGAGTTTTGAACTCCGGCGGTTTGTTTTGGACTATTGCAGGATTATTCCCACTCGATGGTGCCGGGCGGCTTCGAGGTCACGTCGTAGACGACGCGGTTGATGCCGCGGACTTCGTTGATGATGCGGGTGGCCGCATTGCCAAGGAAGTTCATGTCGTAGTGATAGAAATCCGCCGTCATGCCGTCGACCGAAGTGACCGCGCGCAATGCGCAGACGAATTCGTAGGTGCGGCCATCACCCATCACGCCAACGGTCTGCACCGGAAGCAGAACGGCGAAAGCCTGCCAGATGGCATCGTAAAGTCCAGCCTTGCGGATTTCATCGAGATAGATCGCATCGGCTTCGCGCAGGATTTCCAGCTTGTCGCGGGTAATGCCGCCCGGGCAACGGATGGCAAGGCCCGGACCCGGGAACGGGTGGCGGCCGATGAAGCTGTCCGGCAGGCCGAGTTCCTTGCCGAGCAGGCGAACTTCGTCCTTGAACAATTCGCGCAGCGGCTCGACGAGCTGCATCTTCATGCGCTCGGGCAGGCCGCCCACATTGTGGTGCGACT
>JAEXXS010000120.1 GCA_023451915.1 Pseudomonadota bacterium
CATCTTAGAACTTGATTACAATCCTGCATGCCGCTAACCAAGGCAGAGCAACAAACACACAGGTCGAGGTTCCGACATGAGCGATACCGCAGAGCGCGTCAAGAAAATCGTTGTTGAACATCTGGGCGTAGATGCCGACAAGGTCACGGAAGGCGCAAGCTTCATTGATGATCTCGGCGCAGACAGCCTCGACACCGTCGAGCTGGTCATGGCTTTCGAAGAAGAATTCGGCGTTGAAATTCCTGACGACGCTGCAGAAACGATCCTCACGGTCGGCGACGCCGTGAAGTTCATCGACAAGGCTTCTGCCTAATCAGAACCGCAGTTGAGGGCTGGGCTCTTCGGATCCCGGCCCTGCCTGTATTCTGAGCTATAGTCTGACATTGCCGGATGCGGCGCCTTTGAAAAAAAGGCCGCTCGCGTCCGGGGGTGCCAGCAAATAAAACGTACAGAGCAGTCTTATGGATGTCTGTGCGTGCCGTTTTCGGCATTCAAGTGAATTTGCCGGGACGCCGATCGTCAAAGTTTCGACTGGCTCCTGCGGCAGACTCCGATTTAACGATTGGAGCATCATCCCTTATATCAGGCCCGGACGTTGCATCTGCCGGTGAAAGCCTGCGGGTCGGTGCTCGTGACATAACAGTTTTAAGGGGTGGATATGAGGCGTGTCGTCATCACCGGTCTCGGTCTGGTGTCACCGCTTGCAAGCGGTGTGGAAGAGTCGTGGAAGCGGCTTCTGGCTGGCGAAAGCGGAGCTCGCCGCATCACGGAATTCGAGGTTGATGATCTGGCTTGCCAGATTGCCTGCCGCATTCCGGTTGGCGACGGTACCAACGGCACGTTCAATGCCGACCTCCATATGGAGCCCAAGGAACAGCGCAAGGTCGATCCGTTCATCGTCTATGCCGTCGGCGCGGCCGATCAGGCGCTGGATGACGCGAACTGGCATCCCGAGAGCGACGAAGATCAGGTGCGCACCGGCGTTCTGATCGGTTCCGGCATTGGCGGCATCGAAGGCATCGTCGAAGCGGGCTACACCCTGCGCGACAAGGGCCCACGCCGTATTTCCCCGTTCTTCATTCCCGGCCGTCTGATCAACCTGGCTTCCGGCCATGTGTCGATCAAGCACAATCTGCGCGGCCCGAACCATTCGGTCGTCACCGCCTGCGCAACGGGCACGCATGCCATTGGCGATGCAGCGCGCCTGATCGCTTTCGGCGATGCCGACGTGATGGTCGCCGGTGGCACGGAATCGCCGGTCAGCCGCATTTCGCTGGCGGGCTTTGCCGCCTGCAAGGCGCTTTCCACCAAGCGCAACGATGACCCGACCGCCGCGTCGCGTCCTTATGACGACGACCGCGACGGCTTCGTTATGGGCGAAGGTGCGGGCGTGGTGGTTCTGGAAGAACTGGAACACGCGCTGGCGCGTGGTGCGAAGATCTATGCCGAAGTGATCGGCTACGGCCTGTCGGGCGACGCCTATCACATCACGGCTCCGACCGAGAGCGGCGAAGGTGCGGAGCGCTGCATGATTGCAGCTCTCAAGCGCGCTGAGATCACGCCGGACCAGATCGACTATATCAACGCCCATGGCACATCGACCATGGCTGATACGATTGAGCTCGGCGCTGTCGAGCGCGTGGTCGGCGACGCGGCTTCGAAGGTTTCGATGTCCTCGACCAAGTCGTCCATCGGTCATCTTCTGGGCGCTGCCGGTGCGGCCGAAGCGATTTTCTCGACGCTGGCCATTCGCGATAATATCGCGCCTGCGACGCTCAATCTCGACAATCCGGCGGTTCAGACCAAGATCGATCTGGTGCCGCATAAGGCGCGCGAACGCAAGATCGACGTGGCGCTGTCGAATTCGTTTGGATTCGGCGGAACCAACGCTTCGCTGGTATTGCGCCGCTATTCCTGAGCGGCGTTTCCCATCGGAAAGTCAAAATTGAATAGGAATAAATAAAAACGCGGGGATTTCTCCGCGTTTTTGCCAAAATATAACCGGATGCGATATTTAAAATCGCTAATAGTGGTTAGGGTAAGCCTGCTTTCGGTGCGTCAAAACTTCGAAGGCATGAATTGCGGAGAGCCGCTCGGGACAGGTCGTTGACGCCTCTGGCGGCAAGGCCGGTCAAGGCTACAGGACCGAGGTGACGGAGTGAATTCAGAGGTAAAGCCCGGGGAACAGCCCGGAAACAACTCTGCCGAAGAGCAAGCGAAGGCTGCAAAGCCCGAAACGCCGTCGGACACGACAGCGGCGGCAAAGCCGTTTGTTCCCAAATCCGCGTCTGAAGCCCTGCGCCCCGAGCCCGGCACCCCGCCGCCGCGCAAGCGTTCGCGCCATGCGCGCAGCCAGATCGTTGTCTTCATGAATTTCATGCTGTCGCTGGTCGTGCTGGCTTTGCTTGGCGCATCGGCGCTGTTTTATTTCGGCAAGATGCAGTTCGACGGGCCGGGGCCTCTGGCAAGCGAGACGACTTTCGTGGTCAAGCGCGGCGCAGGCATTTCCGAAGTGGCGAACAGCCTTGAAGCCCGCGATATCATCAGCGATGGACGTATTTTCCGGTTCGGCATCCGCGCCTATGGCCACGAGAACGACCTTAAGGCCGGTGAATATGCCATTCCCGCCGGCGCGACCATGCGCGACGTGATGAATATTCTCATCAGCGGCAAGTCGATCATGTATCCGCTGACCGTGCCCGAAGGGCTTACCGTCAAGCAGATTTTCGACCGTATTTCCGCCGACCAGATTCTGGTAGGCGATATGCCCAAGGACATGCCGCCGGAAGGCTCGTTGTTCACCGACACGCTGCATTTCACGCGCGGCACCACGCGCACGGAAATCATCGACCGCATGATCGCCTCGCAGAAAAAGCTGGTGGACGATATCTGGGCGAAGCGTGGGCCGGACCTGCCGGTCAAGGATCGCAATGAATTTGTGACGCTCGCTTCCATCGTCGAGAAGGAAACGGGCATCGCCTCCGAGCGTCCGCATGTTGCTTCGGTGTTCGTCAATCGTCTGAACAAGAACATGCGTCTGCAATCGGACCCGACGATCATTTATGGCCTGTTCGGCGGCGCGGGCAAACCGTCCGACCGTCCGATTTTCAAGTCGGATATCGAAAAGCCGACGCCTTACAATACCTATGTCATCAATGGCCTGCCGCCGACGCCAATCGCCAATCCGGGCAAGGCGGCGCTTGAGGCGGTCGCCAATCCACTTGCGACCGAGGATTTGTATTTCGTGGCCGATGGCTCTGGCGGGCATGTGTTCTCGAAGACCTTACAGGAACACAATGCCAATGTCCGCAAGTGGCGCAACGTGGAACAGCAGAACAGCGCTGGCGGTGCTGCCGGTGGCCAAAATGCCAGTCAGAGTAACGGCCAGAGTGCGGGGCAGTAAAAGCTGCTGAACCGTATCTGTGCGAATTTTTCAGAGCCGGTTGCTGAATAGCGCCGGCTCTGTATGTTTGATTGAGTACAGTGTTTTCGCGTGGTGAGGCGAGGCGCTTTGAGTGAGTTTCGATGTACAGGCAGGCCAGTCGCCCCTGTGCTAAAGTGAGGGGAACGGACGCATGGCGCTCCAGAGCATGACCGGATTTGCGCGTTTCGCCGCGCAGCACAACCGCGTAAATGGCGAAGCGCGCATCGTTTGGGAAGTGCGCTCGGTCAATGGCAAGGGGCTTGATCTGCGTCTGCGTCTGCCGCAGGGCCTTGAAGCCGCCGAGCATCCGGTGCGGTCCATGCTGGCGCGCCATTTTTCCCGAGGCAATTTTCAGGCGAGCCTCAGTGTCGAGCGCGCCGACGAGCAGGCCAGTTTCGTCATCAACCATGCCATGCTGGCCGAAGTGCTGAAACTTGGCGCCGAATTGCAGGAAAAGCATGGTCTGGCGCGGCCAAGCGTCGATGGGATTCTGTCGCTGCGCGGCATGATCGATCAGGCGCAGGTTGCGGATGACGACGATGCCCGCACCGGGCTGGAAGCAGCCGTGGTGGCAGCTTTCGAAGGCGCGCTGAAAGCCATTGCCGAGGCGCGGGCGCAGGAAGGCAAGGCGCTTTTCACGATCCTGTCCGGCCATGTCGACACGATTGGCCGCCTGACGGAAGCGGCGCGTCAGGACCCGTCGCGAAGCACGGACGCTATCAAGGCGCGGCTCGCCACGCAGGTTGCGCTGCTGCTGGACGGCCCGCGTGAACTGGATGAGGCCCGGCTTTATCAGGAAGCCGCTTTCCTTGCGACCAAGGCGGATATTCAGGAAGAGCTGGACCGGCTCGACACCCATGTCGCCTCTGCACATAAACTGCTCGCCGATGGCGGGCCTGTCGGGCGCAAGCTCGATTTTCTTTCACAGGAATTTAATCGTGAAGCGAATACACTGTGTTCCAAATCGAACGCGGCGTCGATCACGGCCATCGGGCTGGAACTGAAAGCGGTCGTCGATCAGTTTCGCGAACAAGTACAGAATCTGGAGTAAGAGTAACATGGCCATCACTTCAGTTGAAAATGGCGTCGCGCGCAGAGGCTTGATGGTGGTGATCTCGTCGCCGTCGGGCGCTGGAAAATCCACGATTGCCCGGCTGTTGCTGGAAGACAAGAAGATGGACCTGTCGCTGTCGATCAGCGTGACGACGCGCCAGCGCCGTCCAAGCGAGATCGAAGGGGTGCATTATCATTTCAAGACCATTCGCGAGTTCGAGCGCCTGCGCGACAATGACGAGCTGATCGAATGGGCGGAAGTGCACGGCAATTTCTACGGCACCTTGCGCGAAACCGCCGAGATTGCGCTGGCCGACGGGCAGGACATGCTGTTTGACATCGACTGGCAGGGCGCGGACCAGCTTCAGGCCAAGATGCCTGCCGATGTGGTGTCGATCTTCATCCTGCCGCCCACCATGCGCGAATTGCAGCAGCGCCTCAACCGCCGTGCAGAAGACACGCCGGAAGTGATCGAGACACGTTTGCAGAATGCCCGTTTTGAAATCCAGAAATGGGTGAAATACGACTATATCGTCATCAATGAAGATCTCGACCGTTCCTTTGCGGCGATCAAGTCGATCATCGAGGCGGAGCGCCTGCGTCGTGACCGCCGCCCCGGCCTGTTCGATTTTGTGACCGGCCTGCTCGAAGAAGAACCCGGCATCTGAACCGGAGCATTAGAGCATTTCCAGCAAAAGTGCGTAGCGCCTACGCGGGGAAATCAGTCCACTGGACTGATTTCTGATCCCGCTTCGATACGTAGGATAATGCGTAAAAACAAATAGATAGAGCGGTTCCACGATTCCGTTTTAACCGGAACCGCTCTAGCAATAAAACCGCCCTTGAGGCGGTTTTATTTTATGCGATTGCAGGCTGCATCAGGCGAGAGCGGCGATGGCGTCCAGACGGGCCTTATGTGCGGGGCTGATCGTCAAGGCTGCTGCAGCAATATTCTGGCGCAGATGGGTTCTGCGCGATGTGCCGGGGATCAGCAGAATATTCGGGCTGCGTTGCAGCAGCCAGGCAAGAGCCACGCTTTGCGGGGTCTCGCCCATTTCTTCTGCGACCCGGTTCAGTTCGTCCGTCTGCAACGGGTTGAAGCCCCCCAGTGGGAAGAAGGGGACATAGGCGACGCCATCTTCGGCAAGACCGTCGACCATCGCGTCATCGGTCCGGTTCACCAGATTATAATGGTTCTGCACGCAGACAATCGGGGCAATGTCGCGGGCTGTCTGGAGTTGCGCTGCGTTGATATTGCTGATGCCGATATGGCCGAGCAGGCCTTCGTCCTGCATCTGCCGCATAGCCCGCATGGGCGTGGCGACGTCATCGGCAGGTCCGCCCATGCGCAGATTGACGATGGCGATCTGGTCGAGACCGAGGCGTTCGAGATTGTCTTCGACAGAGTGGCGCAGGAAATCTGCATCGCGCTGCAAGATCCAGCCGCCCTTGTCGTCGCGCCATGCACCAATCTTTGTCACCAGCGTCAGTTCGGCGGGGTAGGGGTAAAGTGCCTCGCGAATAAGTCGGTTGGTCACATAAGGACCGTAGAAGTCGCTGGTGTCGATATGGTCGATGCCGAGCGCCAAGGCTTCACGCAGCACGGCGCGGGCCTCATCGGGGTCGCGCGGTTCTCCAAAGGCATGCGACCCGGCAAGCTGCATCGCGCCATAGCCCATCCTGTTGACGGAAATCGAGGTGCCGGGAAAGGTGAAGCGACCAGCTGCTGCTGCCGGGGCGTCCTTGTTGTCTGCTACAGGGGCCGTAACCGAATGATCATTCATCTGAATTCTCCTTTTTCGAACCATCACAGGGGACGCATTCAAACTGGCGGCAGCAGCATATGGTCTGATCTGCCGTGCCAAAATCGGCTGGAACCATTTTGTCCTTTACCGCACCCGCATTTCGCGGGGCGGGGCCCCGTAGGCGCGGCGATAATCGCGGCTGAACTGCGTCGGGCTTTCATAGCCGACAGCAAAGGCAACCGATGAAACCGGCACGGCGGTCTCGCTTAAACGGCGGCGCGCTTCCAGAAGCCGCAGCGCCTTTTGATATTGCAGCGGCGTGGTGGCCGTGACGGATTTGAAATGCTCGTGAAAGCTGGAAGGGCTCATTCCGGCAATATCCGCCAGCTCTTCCGTGCGGATCGGGTTGTTCCAGTGCTGCTTGATATGGGTGATCGCTTTTGCAATGCGGCTTGCCGGGCTGCCCGGCTGGGCGAGCTGGCGCAACATCGCGCCGTTGCGGGTCAAAAGCACGCGGAAATGCAATTCCTTGCGGATCAAAGGCTCGAGAACGCGGCGTTCGAGCGGCTTGTCGCGCAGATCGAGCAGCCGCGTCATGGCATCAGTCACGCCCGCATCGGCCGTGCCTGTGGCCACGGCTTCGCTGCGCGCCGCCGCGATCATTTCTGGCTCAATCTCGCCCTGCAGGGCGCGCAATAGTTCCAGATCGATCCGGCAGGCCAAAGCCACATAGGGCCTATCGGGGCTCGCTTCGATGATGCGCGCGCCCGTAATCAATTCATGCGAGACTATCGCCGTCATGCCCGCATCAAAACGAACGGCTCGCTCACCATGCAGGATTTCTTTGGCCCCCTGGAGGACCAGGCAAATCATCGGCTGATACATATCGGGTCGAATGGCCGATATGGCCGGGGAACAGACCACGGTTACGCCGTCGATGCCGGTCGGCGCAGGATAAGGCCCAGCCTCGGTTTCGCGGGCGATTTCGATGCAGCGGGCTGCGAGATTTGAAGCATGTTCGGACATAGGAAAAGCATAGCAAGCCTTTGTTTCCCGTAACACAGAAATCGGAGCCTTCGGAGGAATGGGCATGTTTCATGGAGAATGTGGCAGGCCGAACGAACCGGAAAGCGCCATTATAGAAACCACAATTCATTGAACGAAAGGAAACTGACATGACGATTGCACTCATAACGGGCGGCAGCCGGGGGCTTGGCCGCAACGTAGCACTTCATCTGGCCAGACAGGGCGTCGGCATCGTCCTGACCTATCAGAGCAATGCGAAAGCGGCCGAAGAGACGGTTTTGGAAATTGCAGCTGAGGGCGGCGCCGCCATTGCCCTGCCGCTCGACACGGGGAAGGTGGCAAGTTTTGCCGCTTTTGCTGAAAAATTGCAGCAGGCGCTTCAGGAAAAATGGGGCCGTAAGACCTTCGATTATCTGGTGAACAATGCCGGGCATGGCGTTCACAAGCCATTTGCCGAAACCACGGAAGAAGATTTCGACGGTCTGGTGAATGTGCATCTGAAAGGCGTTTTCTTCCTGACGCAGACCCTGCTACCGCTGATCGCGGATGGCGGCAAGATTTTGAACGTCTCCAGCGGTCTCGCTCGTTTCGCGTTGCCGGGCTATTCGGCCTATGCCACCATGAAGGGCGGCATCGAGGTTCTGACCCGCTATCTCGCCCGCGAGCTTGGCCCGCGTGGTATTGCGGTGAACGCGATTGCGCCGGGCGCCATCGAAACGGATTTCGGCGGTGGCGTGGTGCGCGACAGGCCGGAAGTCAACAAGATGGTGGCGAACGCCACGGCCATGGGTCGCGTTGGACGCCCGGATGATATTGGCGGTGCGGTTGCAGCCATTCTTTCAGGCGGCACGGGCTGGATCACCGGCCAGCGCATCGAAGTGTCCGGCGGTCAGAATATCTGACCCCGAACGGGCGCATCAACCGGCCAGGATCAAAAGCCCGTCCACAAGCGCGAGGAGCAGGATCAGCGCACCCATCGTGATTGCCGTGATGATGAGCATGCGCTTCTGTCGATTGCGCTTGTCGGGCTGCTTTCCTGTCCAGTCATATGAAGAACCAGGCATATGCATCTCCAGATCAGCCTATATTTCCTATAAGCCTTCGGAGATACTTATAAACGCCTTCGGTGCAGGTTTTCAAATGGGCTGAACTTTTGTTGCGAAACGGCGGTCTGTCAGACCGCCGTGCCGCCCACAGTGACCTGATCCATACGCAGATGCGGCTGGCCCACACCAACGGGCACCCACTGGCCGCCCTTGCCGCAATTACCGCTGCCGGTATCGAGCTTCATGTCGTTGCCGATCATCGAAATGCGCTGCATGGCATCGGGACCATTGCCGATCAGCATCGCACCCTTGATCGGCGCGGCGACCTTACCGTTCTCGATCATATAGGCTTCCGTGCAGCCGAACACGAACTTGCCGGAGGTGATATCCACCTGTCCGCCGCCGAAGGAAACGGCATAAATGCCTTTCTTCATGGAGGCGATGATCTCTTCCGGCCTCTTGTCGCCAGAAAGCATATAGGTGTTGGTCATGCGCGGCATCGGCGCATGGGCATAGGATTCACGGCGTCCGTTACCGGTCGCTTCCATGCCCATCAGGCGCGCATTCTGCCGGTCCTGCATGTAATTGACGAGCTTGCCGTCATCGATCAGCACCGTGCGGTTGGTCGGCGTGCCTTCATCGTCGATGGTCAAGGAGCCGCGACGCTCGGCAATCGTGCCGTCATCGACGACCGTGACACCCTTGGACGCCACCTGCTGGCCAAGAAGTCCCGCAAAGGCTGAGGTCTTCTTGCGGTTGAAATCGCCTTCAAGGCCGTGGCCAACCGCTTCATGCAGCATGACGCCCGGCCAGCCATTGGCGAGAACAATGTCGAATGTACCTGCCGGGGCAGGGATCGCTTCCAGATTGACCAGCGCCTGCCGAAGAGCTTCATCGGCGGCGTGCTGCCAGCTTTCAACGGTAATGAACTCGCCAAAGCCCTTGCGCCCGCCCAGCGTATGCGAGCCCGATTCCTGACGGTCGCCGCTGCCTGCCACGACCGACACGGTGAGCCGTACCATGGGGCGGATATCGCGCACAAAATGGCCGTCAGCGCGCAGGATTTCGACCTGCTGCCACGAACCGGCGAGCGAGACGGAAACCTGACGGACCTTTGGGTCCTTGGCGCGCAGATAGCCGTCGATCTGCTGCAAAAGCTGCACTTTCGCATCGAAGCTCGGCGAGCCGATCGGGTTTTCGTCGGTATAGAGGTGGCGATTGGTTCCCGCAGGCGCTGCGGCATAGGTGCCGCCATAGCCCTTGATGGTCGCGGAAACCGCATCGGAGGCGCGCTTCAGCG
>JAEXXS010000149.1 GCA_023451915.1 Pseudomonadota bacterium
AAGAGAGCTGCCTGAATGATGCCTGCGGTAGCGATGATCTGAGCGAATTTCATTTTCGGTATCCGTGAACTGGTTGATGTTCTATTGATCGCAGAAATTTAATTCTAAAGATGCGTCCAAAACGACCATTAAGCCACAATTATTAGGATGCATTCCTAATTATCGGACGAATTTGGGTGAATAATTCTAACATTTTCCGGTGTGGATCGGAAGGGTGGAAAAAGCATTCGCGTGCCTCATGTTACAGAACTGATTTTCCCGCTTATTCAGGCTTGCCGAAACCGCCGCCGGTCGGCGTAATAACGGTAAATGCTTCGCCTGCTTCAAGCACCGTCTGGTCACAATTCCCGAGCACATCGACGGAGCCGTCCTTGCGGCGCACCTCGTTGCGGCCGGTCTGACCGGCTTCGCCGCCTTCGAGCCCAAAAGGTGCCACGCGGCGATGCCCGGAGAGAATGGCGAATTCCAGTGTCTTCAGCGCGCGGATCGTGCGCTTGGTGCCATCGCCCGCATGCCACCTGCCCTTGCCGCCGGAACCTTTGCGAATATGGAAGTCTTCCAGCAAGACGGGGAAACGGGTTTCCAGAATTTCTGGGTCCGTCAGGCGTGAATTGGTCATATGGGTGTGGACGGCATCGGCTCCGTTGAAGCCGGGACCGGCGGGCGCGCCAGAACAGATGGTTTCGTAATACTGATATTCGTCATTGCCGAAGGTCAGATTGTTCATCGTGCCCTGTGCTGCGGCCATCGCCTTGGTCGCGCCGAACAGGCAGTTGGTGACAGCCTGACTGACTTCAACGTTGCCTGCCACGACCGCCGCCGGATATTGCGGCGAGAGCATCGAGCCTTCCGGCACAATGATCCTGATCGGTCGCAGGCAGCCCGCATTCATCGGAATGTCTCCTTCGACCAGCACGCGGAAGACATAAAGCACAGCCGCGCGGGTGACAGGCTCTGGCGCGTTGAAATTGTCGGAACGCTGTTCTGACGTGCCGGTGAAATCGACGGTCGCTTCACGCTTTTCCCTGTCGATGGTGACGCGCACCTCGATCTGGCAGCCCTGGTCCATCTCATAGGTGAAATGGCCGTCGGGCAGCTTGTCGAGCACGCGGCGCACGCTTTCAGCCGCATTGTCCTGCACATGCCCCATATAGGCTTTCACGACATCCTCGCCGAAAAGACCGATCATCTTTTTCAGCTCGGCGACGCCCTTTTCATTGGCGGCGATCTGCGCCTTCAGGTCGTTGACATTCTGCGTCAGGTTTCGGACCGGGTAGGTGGCGCCGGTCAGCAGAGCGGCAAGCGCCTCTTCGCGGAAGGTGCCGCGATCCACCAGCTTGAAATTGTCGATATAGACGCCTTCCTGCTCGATATTGACCGCAAGCGGCGACATGGAACCCGGTGCAATGCCGCCAATATCCGCATGATGGCCACGGCTAGCGACCCAGAAACGGATTTCGCGATTGTCGTCATCGAAAACCGGCGTGCATACCGTGAGATCGGGCAGATGCGTGCCGCCATTATAAGGCGCGTTGATGAGGAACACATCGCCCGGCTTGATGTCGCTGTTTTCGCGGATGGCGGTGGCGACCGACGCATCCATGGAACCGAGATGCACCGGCATATGCGGCGCATTGGCGACGAGATTGCCTGCCGCGTCGAAAACCGCGCAGGAAAAATCGAGGCGTTCCTTGATGTTCACCGAATAGGCGGTGTTTTGAAGCGTCACGCCCATCTGCTCGGCAATGGACATGAAGAGATTGTTGAAAATCTCCAGCATGACCGGATCGGCTTCTGTGCCGATGGCCGTGCGCGCAGGCAGCGCCTTGATGCGCGTCAGCACCACATGGTCATGCGCGGTCAGGCGGGCCTGCCAGCCATCTTGGATGACGATGGTCTGGTTTTTCTCAATGATGATCGCCGGGCCGGTGACGGTCTGGCCGCGCTGCATCTGCTCACGCAAGACGACGCCCGCATCGTGCCACTCGCCTTGCGAGAAGAAGCGTGTCCGCTTGGCGGTTGACGCTTCCAGGTCGCTATCGAGCGATTGGGCTCTTTCGGTCTCGCCAGCACCGCCGCCCACGGCTTCAACTTCCACAGCGTCGATAACCAGAGCCTTGTTTTCAGCGATGAAGCCAAAGCGGCGCTTATGCGCCGCCTCGAATTCGGCGCGAAGCCGATCGGCATTGTCCTTGGCAGGGAAGGTGGCTTCCACGGAGAGCACCGTATCCGTGCCCGCATAGCGTATATGCGCGCGCAGATGACGCTGTATGGCTGCAGCCTCGATACCTTGGGTCAGAAGCTCGGCAACACATTCCTGCGCCAGTTCTTCGCCCAGTTTCTTCAGAGCTTCCGGCGCTGCCAGATCAAGCGCAACGCCGAGCGCCTTTTGGCGGGTGGCGCGAATATCGGCCAGACCCATGCCATAGGCCGAAAGCAGACCCGACATCGGATGAAGGAGAATATTCTTCATACCAAGCGCATCAGCCACGAGACAGGCGTGCTGGCCACCCGCACCACCAAAGCAATTGAGCGCATAGCGCGTCACGTCATAGCCGCGCTGGACGGAAATTTTCTTGATCGCCTCCACCATATTGGCAACCGCAATTCGGATGAAACCATCGGCAACGGCTTCCGGCGACCGGCCATCGCCAATCTCGGCTGCGAGCGCGGTGAAAAGCTCACGCACCCGCTCCACATCAAGCGGCTGGTTCTGGTCGGGACCGAAGATCGCCGGAAAAAATTCCGGTAGAAGCTTGCCCAGCATGACATTGGCGTCGGTGACGGCCAGCGGCCCGCCATTGCGATAGCAGGCCGGACCCGGATTGGCGCCTGCCGAATCCGGGCCGACGCGGAAACGTCCGGCGTCGTAATGCAGGATCGAGCCGCCGCCTGCGGCAACCGTGTGGATCAGCATCATCGGCGCGCGCACGCGCACGCCAGCCACTTCCGTTTCAAAGGCGCGCTCATATTCGCCATCGAAATGCGCGACGTCCGTGGAAGTGCCGCCCATGTCGAAACCGATGACTTTCGGGAAACCAGCCGTTTCCCCCGTGCGGGCGAGGCCGACCACGCCGCCTGCCGGGCCGGAGAGGATTGCATCCTTGCCTTGAAACAGATCGGCTGCGGTGAGGCCGCCCGACGACATCATGAACATGACGCGCGCGCCGGTGCGCTCGACGTCCAGCTCGTCTGAGACCTGCGCAACATAACGGCGAAGAACCGGCGACAGATAGGCATCGACGACGGTGGTGTCGCCACGCCCGACCAGCTTGATCAGCGGCGAAACCTCGTGGCTGACGGAGACCTGCTCGAAGCCGAGACCGCGCGCAATGCGAGCAATTTCAGCCTCATGTGCGGGAAACTTATAAGCATGCATGAGCGCGATGGCGACGGATTTGTAGCCCTGTTCCTTGAGTGCAACCAGTATGGCTTCCGCCTCGGCGGGATCGAGCGCCGTTTCAACCGTGCCGTCTGCCTGAACGCGTTCGTTCAGTTCCACGACCTTTTCGTAAAGCGCTTCCGGCTTGATGATTTCGGTCGCAAAAATCTTCTTGCGTTCCTGATAGCCAATGCGCAGCGCATCGCGAAAACCCTTGGTGGTGACGAGCGCCAGCCGTTCGCCTTTGTGCTCCAGAAGCGCATTGGTCGCGACCGTCGTGCCCATGCGCACTTCCCCGATGACGTCAGCGGGAATCGGTTCACCGGTCGCGAGGCCAAGATGCAGGCGAATGCCGTGAACGGCGGCGTCCTTATAGGCTGACGGGTTTTCGGAGAGAACCTTGCGCGCATGGAGTTGGCCTTGCGGATCCCGACCGATGATGTCCGTAAACGTACCACCGCGGTCGATCCAGAAGTCCCATACTCCGCGTCTCGTTTCGCTCATCACCGGCTCCCTCAGACAAATTACAAAGCGCGTCGCATCGATCCTCTTCGCGTGACGTGCTCTCCGTGTTTGTTTATACGCACATCCCGAAAACCGTTTCACCTTTTTCGGATTATATTCCAGAATCTTGTTGGCGACTGGCTGCCTGACAGTCTCGACCCCGCTTCGATCCCATGGCAGGACTTCCCCATGAGCGTGCTTTTTGAGAAAACCTATCCGCGCACCGTTCAGGCGCTTGTCGAGCGCTTTCTGAAACCGGAATGGCGCGGCGCGAAGGTGGAAGCGTGGTTGTTCGATGACCAGCCGAGCCGCTTTGCCGCCGAAACGAAACTGCGCGAGGCAGGCGTCGAGGCGCGGCTCTATTCAGCTTATAAGCCGCTTCTGCATTTCTTTCTGGAAGAAGTGGATGGCGCTCAGCTGAAGTCGGCTGCGATCCTCTATCCGCGTCATGAGGCCTGCCTACAGAACCGTTTCCTGCTCGAAACCTATCCCTTGTCGGCGCTGCTGCCGAAAGTGGAGGTGACTTTCTCCGCGTCCGGCAAAGACGATTTTCATTATGACGTCATTCTGGTCTTTGCCGATGGGCATAGCGAAAGCCATCGGGTTTTTGCACCCAACCGCGTGCATGTGGATTTCATCGGCGAAACGCTGGTGTCGCCGACCGGCTGGCTGACCGTCACGCAAAATGGCAAGACCGAAAGCGCGCGCTACGAGACATCTTACGAGAAGCTGTTCCATGACACGGTCTCAACCATCGCCGCCCATGACTGGAAGCGCGGCGAACCCTATTTCGAAGAGTTGAACATCGCAGTCAACCTGCCGATCACCGACCGCCGCCTGCCTTACGATGAGGAGACGCTGAGCCTCACCGAGGCCATGCACGAGGATATCTATTTCTCGCTGCTCGAAGTTTTTCAGAAAAAGTCTGGTCGCCCTGTCGGGGACCGTAGCTTGCAGCCGGGCCAGATCGTGCCGGAAGTCCGCTTTCGCGATGCCGAACCCTCGGTCAGGGTCGAAACGCGCGCGCTTTCAACCGAGGATGCACTGACGGCAGAGCAGGTTCTGGAGACGGCGCAGGCACCACTTTCCGCCGATCAGATCCGCCGTGAACTCGCCAAACTTGGCGGTGCGCTATTCGAGGCGAAAACCCGTTCCGGCAGAACGGTGCGCGCGGCGTATATCAAGGGCGGCGATGCCGCGATGATGATCAGCGCCGGCCAGCATGCCAATGAGACGACGGGTGTTGTCGGGGCGTTGCGCGCCGCCAATCGGCTTGCGGCGCGTGAAGGCGCGCATTTCACAATTTCCCCGCAGGAAAACCCGGACGGGTACGAAATACACAAGCGCCTTTGTGCGCTTCAGCCGCATCACATGCATCATGCCGCGCGTTATACGGCGCTGGGTGACGATCTGGAATATCGCAGCCGCGAGGGGCTTTATGAAAAGGCCATTCGTATTGAGGCTGAAAAGCTGACGGATGCGAAACTGCACGTCAATCTGCACGGTTATCCGTCGCATGAATGGACGCGCCCGCTCTCCGGCTATGTGCCGCGTTCTTTTGACATGTGGACGCTGCCGAAGGGCTTTTTCCTGATCTTGCGCCACCATGCTTCCTGGAAAAGGCAAGCGAAGGAACTGATCGACCACGTAACGAAACATCTGGCTGCCATTGACGGATTGGTCACCTATAACAACGCGCAAATCAGGCTTTTCGAGCAGCATGCAGGCGAAACGGGCTTCCGCATCATCAACGGTTTCCCGTGCCTCGTCGGTGTCGATGATCGCCATACGGCGCCATTGACGCTGATCACCGAATATCCCGATCAAACAATCTATGGCGATGCTTTCGTCAAAGGTCACAGCGCGCAAATGGAAACCGTGCTGGCATGCTACGACGCCTTGCAGGCCTTGTTGCCATACACGATGGTCGCTTGATTTTCCGGCTCGAAGAGCAAGTTTTATAAAGAAAAAGCGCCGCTTACCGGCGCTTTTTCATTTTTAACCTCTGCGGGTTTGGCTCAGCCGCTGATCAGCTTCACTTCCATGAAGTCTTCAAGACCCCACTTGCCGCCTTCGCGACCATTGCCAGACTGCTTGTATCCGCCGAACGGACTGCCCGGAGCGCGAGACGTGCCGTTGATCTGGATCATGCCAGCACGAAGCTTGCGCGCAACGCGCTTGGCGCGTTCAGGGCTGCCGGTCTGGATATAGGCGGCCAGACCGTATGGCGTGTCATTGGCGATGGCGATGGCTTCTTCTTCCGTTTCAAACGGGATGATGGCCAAAACCGGCCCGAAGATTTCCTCGCGGGCGATGGTCATGTCGTTGTTCACGTCGGCAAAGACGGTCGGCTTGACGAAGTCGCCTTCGGTAAAGCCGTCCGGACGCCCCGTGCCGCCAGCAACGAGGCGTGCGCCTTCGTCGATACCTTTCTGGATCAGCTTCTGGACCTTTTCGAACTGGATCGACGAGGAAAGCGGTCCGATATGATCGCCTTCTTCTGCCGGATCGCCGACCTTGGTGCCTTCGGTGACCTTCCTGGCGAGTTCAACGGCCTTGTCATAGACCGAGCGCTCGACCAGCATGCGCGTCGGCGCATTGCAGGACTGACCGGTATTCTCGAAGCAATGGGTCAGGCCGCGTTCAATGGCCTTTTCCAGATCGCTATCGGCAAAGACGATGTTCGGCGACTTGCCGCCAAGTTCCAGCGAAACGCGCTTGACGGTTGCCGCAGCGGCGCGGGAAACCGCCGTGCCCGCGCGCGTCGAGCCGGTGAAGGACATCATGTCCACATCCGGGTGCTGCGACAGTGCTTCGCCGACCACCGGGCCTTCGCCGTTGACGAGGTTGAACACGCCCTTCGGCAGACCGGCGGCATCGACGAATTCCGCAAACAGCATCGCCGACATCGGCGCGATTTCGGATGGCTTGAGCACGACCGTGCAGCCCACCGCAATCGCGGGGATGACCTTCAGCGCGATCTGGTTCATCGGCCAGTTCCACGGGGTTATCAAGCCGCAAACGCCGATGGGTTCATGCACGATGGTCTGGTTTGGAAATTTCGGAGAAAGAATCTCTTCGAACTCGAAATTCTCGAAGGCCGCGACAAACGCCTTGATATGCGACACGCCAACGGCTGCCTGCGATTCGCGCGCAAGCTTAATCGGCGCGCCCATTTCCAGCGAAATGGTCTTGGCCATTTCATCCATACGGGAATCGTAGATTTCGGCAATACGACGGATATAAGCAATACGCTCTTTCGCAGGCGTTGCCGCCCATGCCGGGAAAGCCTTGCGTGCAGCCGCGACCGCGAGGTCGATATCGCCAGCCGAACCACCAGAGATCACCGCATAGGGCTTTTCATTGGCCGGATTGACGACTTCGATGCTCTTCGCCTCAATTGGAGCGCGCCAGGCGCCGTCGATGTAAAAATCCGTTTTCTGAACCAGGTTCTTCTGAAGCATGGCGCATTCCTCCGTCGGTTTTGAATTCCCATATGTTCTTTTACAAGCGGGTTCCAATCGAACCAGTTTGCATTTGCGGGCAACCTTAATGTCCGGATATCGCAGCGTCAAAACACAAGGACGGATGGGATCATCAATTTTTCTTATTCATTATCGTAAGCTTCGACATCGATGCCGAGCGACACGAGGCCTTCCTCGATATAATCGCCTAGAAGCGGTGTTCCGATCAGGTATTTCGCCTCGCGCCCGTTATGGCGTTCGCTTGCTGTGGACAGGGCATCGTCCCATTCCTCAGCCGAAAAATCACCACGTCCAACCCACATCAGGGCGAGCAATTCGATACGTTGATCTTCATTGAGGGACCGGATGGCGGCAAACAGCTCTTTGCGGGTCGGATTGTCGAGCGAAGCATCGAGAATATCGACATCTCCGTCGTCGCCGGGATTGGAACCGGAATCTTCGTCCACCGCTGGCACCTGCACGTCATACTCACGCGCCTTGGCGATGATGAATTCCAAATTCTCCAGATTGTTCGTCAACTCGACCATCGAATAGCTCCGTTACCGGTTTTCTCAGTGTCTATCTGATTATAGGGCGTCCGCTTCGCGGAGGCGATAGCCGACGCCTGTTTCGGTGAGAATATATTGCGGCTGGTCGGGCAGGGCTTCGATCTTCTGGCGAAGCTGGCGCACATAAATGCGCAGATATTGCACATCTGCCGCCGGGCCCCAGACGTGATTGAGAATATATTGGTGGGTCAGAACTTTGCCCGCATGCTGCACCAGAAGGCGGAGAATGTCATATTCCTTGGGCGATAGCTTGATGTCGTTGCCGTCGACCTTGACGATGCGCCGCACCAGATCAACCGAAAGACCGCCGCTCTGAAAAATCGGCTTTTCGCCCTGCTGTTGCAGCTTGTGACGGAGCGCGACGCGGATGCGCGCCGCAAGTTCGCGCATGCCGAAGGGCTTGATCACATAATCATCGGCACCCAGTTCCAGCGCCTTGACGATACCCACCTCGTCGGTGCGGCTTGAAAGAATGAGGATTGGAAGGTTGCGCCCTTCCTGTCGCCATTGCAGCAGGAGCCTGTGGCCGTCCATATCCGGCAGGCCAAGATCGAGCAGCACGAGATCAGGGCTTTCAGCCTCGATCTTCGCACTCGCTTCGGCGGCACTGGCGGCCTCGACGGTCGTATAGCCTTCGGTGGTCAGCCCAACCCGAAGGAGTTTGCGGATTGGCGGTTCGTCATCGACGATCAGCACTTTGACCCTTTGCGTATTCATTGGGTTGTGTCCGTTTCAGCGTCGCCGGATGGCAGCGGCAGGGAGATGACGAAGACTGCGCCCGCACCGTTCTGGCCGCGATTGCGGGCGGATATG
Organism: Pseudomonadota bacterium; assembly: GCA_023451915.1. Next base: position 8,733 of record JAEXXS010000149.1, read on the forward strand.
CTGCCGCCCATTGCTTCGACAAAACCGCGCGCAATCGAAAGGCCAAGGCCTGTACCCGCTTGTACGTGATCGCCCTTGCGAACGCGATAGAAGCTGTCGAAAATCCGCTCCCGGTCATCGGCGGGTATGCCCGGCCCCTGGTCGGCGATTTCCAGAATAAGCCGCGTTCCGATGATATGCGCTTCGATGGTAATCTCGGAAGCTTCCGGCGCATATTTCGCGGCATTGTCGAGAAGATTGAACAAAACCTGTTCAAACAGAACTGCATCGAGCCGCAGCATCGGCAGATCAGCGGGCACTGATACGCGGACCGCATGACGCGCAAGAATTTTGGCGGCGCGGTAGAGGGCAGCACCGACAATATCGCCGATATAATGCGGAGAGAGGTTCGGCTCCATCGCCCCCGCTTCAATGCGGGTCATGTCGAGAAGATTGGCGATGAAGCGATTGAGACGTTCCGACTGGTCCACGATGGTCTGATAAAGATCGGCCTGATCTTCAGCGGGCAATGCACCGTGATATTCGCGCAATGTGGTGGCCGCGCCCATGATGGCCGCAAGCGGGGTTTTCAGGTCGTGCGAGATCGAGGTCAGGAGTGCCGAGCGCAATTTGTCGGTCTCGGCAGCAAGCCTTGCGCGCTCCACATCTTCCACCAGTTGCACGCGCTCGATGGCGATGGCGGCCTGATCGGCCAGCGCTTCGAACAGTCGTTGCTGCTCTGGCGTGAGGATCGGTCCCTGACGGTCATTGTCGAGCCCGATCACGCCGACCGAGGTTCGCGCCGTGCGCAGCGGCAGGTAGAGGCGGCGTGCACCGGGCAGGGTATCGGCGCCGCGTCCAGCAGGCAGATTGTGCTCCCAAGCCCAATGGGCCGCCGCGATATCGGCATCGTCGAGTGTGTCATCCGGCGGATATCCAGCGCGCACCGCGATGCTCTCGCGCTCCGGCAGCAGGATCACCGCGCGCACTTTCAGCATGGAAGCAATCTGGAAGGCTGTTGCCCAAAGCACATCGTCGAGCGAGCCGGTGCCCGCCAGTTTCTTGCTGAAAAGATAGAGATCTTCGGTCATCCGCGCGCGCTGCCGCGCCGATGCCGCCTGACGCTGCACGCGGCTTGCCAGGTTGCTGGCCACAAAACTGACGAGGAGGAAGAAGACGAGGGCCACCACGCTTTCCGGGTCTGCAATGGACAGTGTGTAAAGCGGCGGCAGAAAGAAGAAATTATAGGCAAACGCGCTGATGATGGAAACGAACAGCGCAGGCCACAGACCAAGCGTAACCGCAACGCCAAGCACGCCAACCACAAAGACCAGCGCTATGCTGCGAACATCGAGAAACTGGTCGAGCAGCAGCCCGACGCCATTCGCGGCTGCGACGACTGCCGTGCCGATTGCATAGGGCAGAATTTGCAGGCTTGCCGAGGGTGCGGCAGTGTTGACCTTGCGGGCGGTGCTGGCCGCATCCTGGTCGTTGCCCGCCGTGATGTGCACATCTATGGCCCCCGCCCGGCGGATCAATTCGTGCCCGACCGAGCCTTCGACAATTTCGCGCCAGCGCGGTTTGGCCGATTTGCCGACGACAACCTGCGTGAAATTATGCGTGCTGGCATAGCGGATAATGTCTTCGGCCACCGACTGGCCGGGAATGATGATCGGCTCGCCGCCCAACTGTTCGGCAAGGCGCATGGTGGCCGACAGCCGGTCTTTTTCGTCCTCCGACATGGTGGCCGAGCGGGGCGTTTCAATGTGAATGACAGCCCAAGGCGCGCGCAGCCGGTCGGCAAGGCGGCGCGCATAGCGCACCAGAGACGCGCTGCGTGGTCGTTCATCCACGGCAACGAGAATTCGGTCGCCTGCCGCCCACGGACCTTCGATGGCGTGCGCCCGCATATGGGTCAAAAGCTGCTCATCCACCCGCTGCGCGGTGCGCCGCAGCGCCAGTTCACGCAAGGCCGTCAGATTGCCGGGCGAGAAGTAGTTGCGGATGGCGCGCTTGGCTGTCTTGGGAAGATAGACCTTGCCGTCATTGAGCCGTTTGATGAGATCGCTGGGCGTGAGGTCGATCAGCTCGATATCGTCGGCGCGGTCGATAATGCTGTCCGGCACGGTCTCGCGAACGCGAATGCGCGTGATCTGCGCTACAACGTCATTCAGGCTTTCGACATGCTGGATGTTGAGCGTGGTATAGACATCGATCCCCTGCGCGAGGATTTCCTCCACATCCTGATAGCGCTTGGGGTGACGACTGCCCGGCGCATTGCTGTGGGCGAGTTCATCCACCAGAACCAGCTGCGGACGCCGCGCCAGCACGGCGTCGATGTCCATCTCTTCCAGTTCATGGCCATGATAGGCGACACGGGCGCGCGGGATCACTTCCAGCCCGTCCACCAAGGCTTCCGTGTCGCGACGGCCGTGGGTTTCGACAATGCCGATAACCATATCGACGCCATCGGCCTTGCGCGCTCTGCCAGACATCAGCATTTCATAGGTTTTGCCGACACCGGGAGCTGCGCCCAGAAATATCTTGAGGCGGCCACGCGTTTCGCGCTCCGCCTGTTCGAGCAGGGCATCGGGAGAGGGCCGTGTGTTGTCAGCGCGATTGTCGTCCGACATCAATGATTATGCTCCTGCCAAGCGGGCGGCGTGGTTTGCGCCGCCCGTATTCTACTTTATTTAGCTGCGGTTCTGTCCAGAACAAGATTGAGTTTCAGGACGTTGACCACAGGTTCGCCGAGGAAGCCGAGCTCGCGGTCTTCCACCTGCTGCTCGACAATGCCGCGCAGCGCGGCTTCGCTGATGCCTCGCGCCTTGGCGACGCGGGGTATCTGATAAAGGGCGGCTTCCGGCGAAATATGCGGGTCAAGACCGCTGGCTGAGGTGGTCACGAGATCGATCGGGATCGCGGTGTCAGGCGTTGTCTGTTTCAAGGTTGCCGCCTCGGCCTTGATCCGCTCGATCAAAGCGGGATTGGTGGGGCCGAGATTGGAACCGCCGGAGCTGGACGCATCATAGCCATCCTTGCCCGCGGCGGAGGGGCGACCGTGGAAATAGCGGTCACCGGCGAAATTCTGTCCGATCAGTTCAGAACCGATGACGGTTCCATCCTTCTCAATCAGGCTGCCATTGGCCTGTTGCGGAAAGATTGCCTGCGCAAGGCCTGTCATCCCGAGCGGATAGATAAAACCGGTGATGATGGTAAGTGCGACGATCATGACCAATGCGGGGCGAAGCTGCTTCAACATGGCTGAAAATCCTTATGCGAGGCCAAGGGCGATGATGGCCATATCGATGGCCTTGATGCCGATGAACGGAACGATGACGCCGCCGAGGCCATAGATGAGCAGGTTACGCGAGAGCAGCGCGCCTGCGCCGACGGCCTTGTATTTCACGCCTTTCAGCGAAAGCGGGATCAGCGCCACGATGATGAGGGCGTTAAAGATGATGGCCGAAAGAATGGCGCTTTGCGGCGTGGCGAGGTTCATGATGTTGAGCGCACCAAGCTGCGGATAGAACGCCAGAAACATGGCCGGAATGATCGCGAAATATTTGGCGATATCGTTGGCGATGGAGAAGGTCGTCAGCG